>NZ_BPLL01000009.1 GCF_019656235.1 Apilactobacillus xinyiensis
GATTGAATATCGAAATCATTCCATGAAATTAAATATTTAATTTAGTAATAATTGTCTAACTTTTTTAAGGCACTTCACTTCGCGTCTTTCTTTTTCTTTAACAAGCGCATTGTATGAAAATTTATATGCCATCACAATGATTGCTATTAACAATGTAATCCATAAAATACCCCACGAAAGAAATGTCCAAAAATGAATTTCACACAGCATTTGGAAAAGCAATATAAAACATGCTATATAAAAAATACCCTGTATAATTGCCACTAAGCAACCAACGGTTCCGCTCAAAGTGCCAAAAATAATTTTGAAAAGCAATTTGAAACCTCCAAAATATGATATGTTGCACTTAGTGTATGTAACATCGATTAGATTAATATATTGATATTACTAGTGCTTGCTATTTATTAGCATAAAAATTTTATTAAAAGTATTTATTTTTCATTAATGTGAATTTGCTTTTAAATAATGTTAAATTGTTGCATTGTTTTAAGCAGTTTAGCGTGCGATAAACGCGTGTTTTTATTGTTATTAGAGCCAGAGTAGTGGGGGACTTTTAATACTAAATGTTTGCCAATGATTACAGGTTCTTGTTTCTTATAAGTACCGCTTAATTCTTTACGGTAAGTTTTGAAGGCATCATAAGCTTTTGTGCCTAAACATAGAATCACGGCATCATCTTGCATATGTAAGTCGTGCTTTAAATGATGTAGAGTGCTATCAACATCTTTACTATCGGTATTAACCAATTCACTATTGCTTTCAAATTCTGGAGTTAAGTCAGTCATTAAACCACCCCAAAATGAAGTTTGATAAATCGTGGCAGCTAAACGATGGTCATTACTCTTAGTGCTAAAATGAAATGACAATAACGAATTGCTGTGAATATCTTTACCGTCATTGCCAGGGTTTTGACCAATAATAACACGATCATAACGAATATTTTTTAACCATTCTTCATTGAACACTTTAGCTTGAAAGACAGTTTTAAATAATTCATCTTGTTGATTGGGGGTTAAATCTGCATAGTTATGACAATTATTAGGGGTGTCCCAGATTGCGATACTATCAAACTTTGTAAAAGCGTTTTTAGTTAACATATTTATGCATCCTTTGCTAAATTTTATTCATAGTTAAGTCAGATTGATTATCTTTTTACTACAGTTTTGATTGGCCCAAAATCTTTACAATCCTTATTGGGATATTTAGAAAAATGACCTCCGCCAAGTGAACCAAATGTAGCATGAATATGTACATACTTGCCTTTAGTAGTTAATTTAAAAATGTCCGCACCTTGAGCTCCCGGATATGTCCATACGGTAGTTTTATTGCCAACTCTCTTGGTTACTTTAGGACTTTCGGGAGATTCTGTAGAATAACCACCTTTAATAAGTAAGTGTGATATTTCTTTTTTAGATAGATAATGATTGTTGGCACTAGCGTCCACACAATTAAAAGTAAAGATGCTAAGCAATATTACAAAAGCAGCAAATAACAAATCGATTTTTTTAATATGATTCATGTTAATCCTCCTAGAATTTAATTCTTAAATAATGTTATCATAACTCATAATTAATTAAAAATTTATTAGATATGGTTATATTCCACAAACGTATTGTTATTATCAATTAGTATGGAGGTAATTTTTTGAAAGATAATAATTTTAAACGTAAATTATCACGAATGGTAAAGAACATATTAGGTTTATTTGTTGTTTTTACTTTGTTGGTGCTTGTATTTGAAGATGATATAAATTTAAATTCTTTAATAATTAGTTCTCTTAAGGGCCTATTTACAGCACTTTGTATTTTTGTAGGAGTAGGAATCAAAAGATTTAATAAAATATCAGATCATGATATGAAAATTTTTTATTTTAGTTTTTTATTTTGCAGTATCTTTCTATTGATATGTCTTGTAATTAGATGGCTTCTTTTTTAACTTATTTAAACAGTAAAAATGCAGATATATCCGAAATATCTAATATTATCGTACATAACAATATAAAAAAGACATGTAGACTATTAGCCTGCATGTCTTTTTTGCATTCTGTTATCATAAAAATCCTACAATCACAACTAATTACATAAAATACACAAAAAAGTTAACAAAAAATTAATATTTAATGTATAATTATTAACGATTTTATACTTATAACAGTTCATAATCATATAAAACCATTATTAAGATAAATTTAGAAAGGGTATGCATACTGATGCTTAAATCATCATTTTACGCAATATTAGTAATTACAATATTCCTAGGATGCGGAGTTGCACTACCAACAACGTCCGCCAAAAACAAGCAATTTAAAAAAACAGTTAACAAACCTATTAAAAAAACTAATAAGAAAACACATAAAAAGCATTTAACTAAAAAAATACAAAAACAACTAGATGATAATAATACTTTTATGTATTACTCCAGTGATAATCAAAACACAAATAATGATAATAAGCCCAAATTGTTAGCATTTAATCATTATGGTCCTAATAATAATGTTAATATTCAGAAAATTCAAAGTGATAATACGATACATTATAAAGTAACTAATACTGATCCAAGTTTGAAAATAAATATTCAAGCAGCGGTAAACAATTGGAATAAATTGAATGTTATTAAACTAAAAGAGGTTAATGTTAATGATGATTCCGCCCATATTAATATCGGTGGAGTTATTCATAATAATCAGCATATGACTAAAGACACATTGGGAATTACTGGAACTTACACTGGGGGTAGTAGTATGAGTTCTAAAAATCATAAAATTAACTACATTGTGAATGCTAATATCAATTTTTCTAAACAATTATTATGTATGTCTGAATATTCTCAGACTAGAGTTATTGAACATGAAATTGGTCATGCGTTAGTCTTTGCCGATGAAGAAGATGATTTGCAATGGAATGATGTGATGTATGCCAACCATATGGATACTGAAGATTCAAATAATGAGTTAGGTAAAAATGAAGCTTATTCATTAGATTATTACTATGATAAATATTGAAATTAAAAGCCGCTATAAATTTTATAGCGGCTTTTTTAATTGTTGCAGATAAAGATTTAATTGTATATCAGAATCACTCCTGCGTGTGCAGGAAATACTTCATCTTTATTCCCCCCTATTTGTATTGATTAGAATCACTCCTGCGTGTGCAGGAAATACAAATAAAGCTATTCAAGAGTCGATGTCTAATTAGAATCACTCCTGCGTGTGCAGGAAATACCAAATTAGCTATTTTAATCTATTTGAAAAAGGAGAATCACTCCTGCGTGTGCAGGAAATACACTAAAATACCGTTAGAAATACTATCAATGTCAGAATCACTCCTGCGTGTGCAGGAAATACTCTTCAATTAAAACGTTCTTAACAGCAGTTAGAGAATCACTCCTGCGTGTGCAGGAAATACTGAAATCAAGTGGATTGATTATGGATTGCATGAGAATCACTCCTGCGTGTGCAGGAAATACCAGATATCAAGGTAAACTAGCTGAAATTGACGAGAATCACTCCTGCGTGTGCAGGAAATACTTGCTTAAAATATTTTGTGTTTCACGTTGTTTAGAATCACTCCTGCGTGTGCAGGAAATACTCTTGAGTGAACAAAAGCGTTCATAGCCATCCAGAATCACTCCTGCGTGTGCAGGAAATACCAGTTATTAAAAATGGCGATGGATCATACACAAGAATCACTCCTGCGTGTGCAGGAAATACTAATTTTAACTGCTTTACCACTACTTTTATGTGGAATCACTCCTGCGTGTGCAGGAAATACTCCCAACTACAATGGCATCGTTCATAGAGTGCAGAATCACTCCTGCGTGTGCAGGAAATACCCTTTACGGATTTTAGTTAAGGCGTTACGACCAGAATCACTCCTGCGTGTGCAGGAAATACCACCATAGTTATTAGCTCTACGATCAAGTGATAGAATCACTCCTGCGTGTGCAGGAAATACTTTGGCCTTTTTATCCATATCCATACTTGTATCGAATCACTCCTGCGTGTGCAGGAAATACGGCTCGTAGCAAGTCCTGTAACCGTACTGTTAGGAATCACTCCTGCGTGTGCAGGAAATACATCTTTCGTTTTAGATCAGAGTGACTACCGCTAGAATCACTCCTGCGTGTGCAGGAAATACTTTTCCACCGTCATATCGTTTTGAGCTAGGATAGAATCACTCCTGCGTGTGCAGGAAATACAAACAGGTAAATTGCTCCACCAGTCGCACGAAAGAATCACTCCTGCGTGTGCAGGAAATACTGCCTAAGTTGCTTAGCGGTATGTTTAAGACTGGAATCACTCCTGCGTGTGCAGGAAATACTCGATACTATCATCAACAACACTCACACTGACAGAATCACTCCTGCGTGTGCAGGAAATACCGTGAGTCTACATAAGCTGTTGTTGCATATGCAGAATCACTCCTGCGTGTGCAGGAAATACTAACGTTTGTGGGTCTAGCTCCGTTAATGCTGAGAATCACTCCTGCGTGTGCAGGAAATACTTAGCAGATGCTGAATTATCACTATACCAACGAGAATCACTCCTGCGTGTGCAGGAAATACTTGCTCTGCCCATGATAATGACAACATCAACGGGAATCACTCCTGCGTGTGCAGGAAATACGGATGCAGAGCAGGGGACTTATGACGAACGAGAGAATCACTCCTGCGTGTGCAGGAAATACAAAATCCTCCTATATATGTAAAATACATAACTAGAATCACTCCTGCGTGTGCAGGAAATACCTTAAAAACGGTTCAAAAGTCTTTGCTGATATAGAATCACTCCTGCGTGTGCAGGAAATACCCGGTCCAAAGATAGTTTCACACGTACCCTCAAGAATCACTCCTGCGTGTGCAGGAAATACGTAATCATGGCTTTTAACCTCCAAATGCGTTAAGAATCACTCCTGCGTGTGCAGGAAATACTTGATAAAAATTACAAAGAGTACATTGAAAATAGAATCACTCCTGCGTGTGCAGGAAATACGCTAACTGATGAAGTTGAACAACGCATATCTGAGAATCACTCCTGCGTGTGCAGGAAATACAACAAGAAAGTGATTTAGATTATCAAGAAAGAAGAATCACTCCTGCGTGTGCAGGAAATACTTGCTTTGCTATCCATAACACAACCATATGCCGGAATCACTCCTGCGTGTGCAGGAAATACGTATCTAGCCTTATGGCAGTACCTTTTTTTGCGGAATCACTCCTGCGTGTGCAGGAAATACTAATTATTACCACTATCATTCCAGCGATAATCAGAATCACTCCTGCGTGTGCAGGAAATACAGTGTTTTGATACATAAGGTATAGTGTTTTGTAGAATCACTCCTGCGTGTGCAGGAAATACCTGTTAAAAACCAAAATAATATCATTAGTCGTAGAATCACTCCTGCGTGTGCAGGAAATACGTCACTGTACCGTCTGACGTGATTTGAGCGTCAGAATCACTCCTGCGTGTGCAGGAAATACATTTAAACACTCCTTTATTTTTATAGTGATACAGAATCACTCCTGCGTGTGCAGGAAATACACTTTTTCTTTTTCCCAAGTATTAAAGATTTTAGAATCACTCCTGCGTGTGCAGGAAATACAAATGTAAACTTTTGTAACCATTTTGTTGACAAGAATCACTCCTGCGTGTGCAGGAAATACGACATGATTTCTGGTTCCAAAACCAATAATAAAGAATCACTCCTGCGTGTGCAGGAAATACCAGAGTGAATCCACTTAGATGTGTCTAATTTTAGAATCACTCCTGCGTGTGCAGGAAATACACTAAAGAAACGTTGATTTTGCAACGTTTCATATTTTAGTTTATGCAAAATACATTCACTTTTATTATATTAACATATTATGAAAATTTTTAAACATGATAATTTTATAGTAGAATTATAATCGTTTTATAAATGAAATTTAAAAAATGAGGTAAAACATGGATAAAAATATATTATGGGCTAAAAAAGCTAGAGGCCTGGATGGCACGTCAAAATGGTTGCCATTATCTCAACATTTGTTAGATACCAAATTCGTTATTTCGATGTTATATGAGCATTATTTAAGCGAACATCAAAGAAAAATAATACAAAAGGCAGTTGTAAATCAATTAGATTCTTCAGCTGCTAAACAAGTAGTCGCGTTTACTGGGCTAGTACATGATATAGGAAAAGCTACTCCGGCATTTCAAACTAAGCCAAGTTATCAAGGCTTGGGTGATTTAGATGAAATGTTAATGGAAAGGTTATTTAGTAAGGGTTTCGTTCCAGATGATTATTTAAGCTTACTTTCACGATCTAATAGATCACCACATGCTATGGCTGGTGAAAATATTTTAGAACATTTTGGGGTTCGAAATGATATTGGTTCGATTGTTGGTGGGCATCATGGGAAACCGCTTGAATATGATAGTGACTGTGATAATATTGATACCTTTTCTGATAATTATTATTATGAAATGAATTCTAATAATCCAATACATATTAAATGGTTTAATTTACAAAAGGAATTATTTGAATGGGCATTGTCAGAGAATGGTTACGATGATGTAACACAGATTCCTAAAATAAATGATGTTTCAGCACAAGTGATCATTGAAGGTTTATTGGTCATGGCAGATTGGATTGCTAGTAATGAAAAATACTTCCCACTATTTGAAGAAAACCAAACTGAATGTGATAATTTACAACAAAGAATGGAAAATGGTTGGCTCAGTTGGTTTAAAAACACAAGGTGGGAGCCTAAATTCAATGCTGATGCCGATCAATATTACCAAGAAAATTTTGGCTTTACACCTCGCGGCTTTCAACGAAAAATTTTTAATACAATAAAAAATACACTTAATCCAGGGATTATGATTGTAGAAGCTGGGATGGGAATGGGAAAAACTGAAGTTGCGTTATCAGCAGTAGAGCAGTTAGCACAGAAACAAAATTGTGATGGGATGTTTTATTGTTTGCCAACGCAAGCTACTACTAATGCAATGTTTAATAGAATTTTAACTTGGTTATCTAAGGTTTCTGCAATGGATGATGAATCTAAAGATATTCAATTGGTACATGGTAAATCAGCTTTAAATCGCAACTATGCTAATTTGCCTAAAAATATTGACATTGGAGAAGATAGGGCAGCTGGGGTTATGGTCAATCAATGGTTTTCTGGTAACAAGACTGCGATATTAGATGACTTTGTAGTAGGAACTGTTGATCAACTATTGCTTTTAGCGCTGAAGAAAAAACATTTGGCACTACGTCATTTGGGATTCAGTAGCAAAGTGGTAGTGATTGATGAAGCTCACGGATTTGATTCATATATGCAAACTTATTTGTGCCGAGCATTGCAATGGTTAGGTAAATATCATATTCCGGTTGTTATCCTATCAGCTACTTTACCTGCACAAAAAAGAATGGATTTTATTAACTCTTACTTAGATAAGTCAAGTGTTGATGATAAGGTTTATAATAATTTATCATATCCATTAGTTTCTTACAGTGATGGTAATGATGTTAAAGTTTTAGATGATTTCGAACCAATTAAGCAAACTACTGATGTAATGATTAAACGGATGTCTGGTGACAACGGTGACTTAATTAATAAAGTTAAAGAAATGCTTTCTGATGGTGGAATTTGTGGAATTATTGTTAACACCGTAAAACGTGCGCAAACAATTGGTCAAATGTTCATTGATTACTTTGGAACAGAAAAAGTTGACATTTTACATGCCAGTTTTTTAGATACGGATAGATCCGTAAAAGAGCGTTCTTTATTAAAAGAAATAGGTAAAAAAGATGCCAGTACCAAACGTCCAAAATTAAAAATAGTTATTGGAACTCAAGTTTTAGAACAATCCTTAGACATTGATTTTGATATTTTATTTACAGACTTAGCGCCAATGGATTTGATGCTACAAAGAATGGGACGTTTACATCGTCATGCTAAAAACAATGCTAATCGTCCCATTAAACTTAAAAATCCACAACTTTATGTATTGTCCATAAATGATAATTATGAATACGAGGAGGGCGCATCATTTATCTATGGTGACTTACTATTAATGCGCACGCAGTATTTCTTGCCTAATCAAATTAATCTACCTAATGACATATCCAAATTGGTACAACAAGTTTATGATCTTTCGGTACCTATCAAATTAAATGACGATTTAAATTCAAAGTATAAGTCAGCTTATGAAGACTATCATATCAAGATACAAAGTAAAAAAATTTCTGCTAGCACTTATATCTTGGATAATTACGACGATGTTCATGCTAATCTTATCGGTTGGTTAAATAATGATGACAAACAGCAAGATGACAGTGATGCTAAAGGATTAGCACAAGTGCGTGATGGTGATGATACGATTGAAGTTATTATGGTTAAAGCTAATGATGATGGCGGTTACTCTATCTTAGGCGAAAAAGATGATATTTCTAATGATGTGGCAATGGGTGATCTAGAGGCTACAATTAAACTGGCTAAAAATACAATTAAATTGCCACAAATGTTTTCTAAAAATTATAATATCGAGAAGACAATTGACTTTTTAGAAAAATTTAATAAGCAATATTTATCAAATTGGCAATTTCAACCTTATTTAAAGGGAAGTTTGGGGATTATTTTAGATGAAAATAATCAGTTTACTTTATCCAATCATGTTTTAACTTACGATAAAAATATCGGACTAACAGTGGAATGATTTGTATATGTGTATTAATAACTAATTTTATGGTAATATTTATGTCTGTGTTAATTTATTTGCAGACGCGAATGTGATCCATAAATTTAATAACATTATAATCTTGGTTTTTCATAATTTCTTGCAAACGCGAGATACAAAAAAGAGAACTTTTCAGTTCTCTTTTTAATTTACTGTTGATTTTTATAATTAAATATAATAACATTAAATATGTTATGAAAAACTTATAACAAAATAATTAATAAAAAGGAGAGGTGAGAAATGTCCAGATATAATTTACTTTACGAACCATGGCTAAAAGTAATTGATAATAATAATGAATTACAAAAAGTGTCTTTACTACAAATTTTTGAAAATGCACATACTTATAAGCGACTTGCTGGTGATACTTCAGTTCAAGATTTTGCTATTTTAAGGTTATTATTATCGATTTTACAAACAACTTTTAGTCGTGTTGATGTTGATGGAAATCCAAGACACGATGAAAATGATGAAATAATTATTGATTGGAAGAAAATGTGGGATAATCAAAAATTTGCTTTTACGCCTATTAATGATTATTTAGTTTCACAAGAAAATAAATTTTATTTGTTTGATGATCAATATCCATTCTATCAAGTTAGTAAAAATGATTTAGAATCGGCTAATATCAAAAAGACAGGAAGTATTAGCGGTAAATTAATCAATCGTTTGATATCGGAAAGTAACAATAAGGATGAGCTTTTTGTTATTACTGATAATAAGAATCATTTGACGAATGATGCTTTAGCTAAATGGATTATCATGTTCATGAATTACACTGGTACCTCAGATAAAGCCAAATTTCCTGGAATGACCGCTTCAGCCAGTAAAGGTTGGAATCTAGGTATGGGTTCCATATATTTGGGTGGTATGAACTTATTTCAAACTTTAATGCTCAATTTCGTAGTAACCAAAAAAGCTGCTTCACAAAAGCCAGTTTGGGAAATGACGTTTGCTGAAAAGTCTAGAATTAATTCCAATTATACACCTAGTAATTTATCTGAATTATATACTAACTGTTCTAGATTAATTTTTATTGATCCAGATACAGATTTAGAAAAACATGATGTTGACATTGAAGCAGTGCAATTACCAGGAATTGACATTAACAATTCTAAAGCCATCGAGCCGATGACATTATTTCAAGTTCCTAAATCGGGTAAAAATAAGGGAAATACTATTCCTAGACCACATAATCCAAACAAATCATTGTGGCGTAATTTTGGACTATTAGCTAGTGTGCTTGATAAAAGCAGTGAACATTTACAACTACCTGGTGTGATGAATAACTTTTATTCATCCCTTAGTAAATATGTTGATGATAAGCAAAATATTACCATTACGGCCGTAGGTATGACTTATAATCACGACGCTTCTAGCATGCCAAATGGTGAAGTTTATGACGTTTTAAACATAAATAAAGATGTGCTTAGTGATGTAGTAACTGACGGATTAGTTGCACAAATTAATGAAGAAGTTGCTAAAACTGAAAAGGCTGTGAACACATTTAGATACTTTGTCTTGAACGTGATGAATATCAGAAATTCTAGCAATAATGGATTGGTCGATCGAATGGTCGAGGAAGTCTATTTCGCCATTGATGAACCGTTTAAATATTGGTTAGGTCATATTGATGCTGATACCGATATGGGACGTTATACGGGGCAATGGAATCGTCAACTTTATCGAATTCTAGTAGCTAAAGCTCAAGAACTTATGCATCCACTATCTGATCGCGATTTGTTAGGTGCAATTAATGAAAAGACAAATTCCGTAGAAAATATTATTACTAGATATAGTGCCTTAACTGGTAGTTTAAGAAAACAATTAAATATAAAATAAGGAGGCTTGTATTAATGATTTCCACAGTAAATGGAGTTACTAAGAGTATTATCAAAAGCCTAGATAGTAATTTGCAATCTAGTTATACCAAAGCGGTTCTAGCTGAGTTGAGAAATTCTATTAATAGAAATGAAAACTATGCCAGCAAAACTTGGCAATTGTTATTTGAAAAGCTACCAAAAGACTTTTTAAATACTAACGGTTACTTAACTAGAGAAGAGCGTTCTATCCTAGCTGTTTTACAACTTTATGCAGTACACCAACAGGGAAATTTAGAAACAGTTAACTATGAACAAGAAGAGTTTATTGATACAGTTGGGCATTTTGATGTGCAATATGCTAATAAAAAATTCTTTGTAAATTATAAAGTTATTAATGCTGATAATGAAACTGTTACATGCAATCGCTCATTTGAAAAATATGATGAATTAGTTAATTTTATGAACGAATGGAATGCACAGATTCCCAATAAGATGCCTAAACCTAGAAAATACAGCTCTAATTTAGGACAAAGCTTAAATGTTTTTAGAAGTAATTTAAACGATACTACTGCAATTGATAATCGATTTAATACTATGTTAACCGCTAGTACATATGACGAATTACTAAATCATCTACGCCATATTATTAAAATAGTTAAAGCTAACAAGCAAGTAAAAATTAACTACCCTCAACTAGCTAAAGATATGTATAACTTATTGGGTAGTGAAAATTCACGTAATCGTGTCAAATTACAATGGTCACAAGCTTATTACCATGTTGATTCAAAGAAGGAGAATTCAAATGAAAAATAATTTATATGTTGATATCCACGCAATTCACAGTGTTCCATCTTCAAATATTAATAGGGATGATACCGGAAGTCCAAAAACAGCTCAATACGGTGGAGTTACCAGAGCCAGAGTTAGTTCTCAAGCATGGAAAAAAGCTATGCGTGAATACTTTATTAACAACTTAGATGAAAGCAAATTAGGAACTCGTACACTAGAATTAGTTCGTTATGTTGCTGAAAAAATTCAAAAAATAGATGACAGCATTGATGCAGAAGAAGCTATGAAAAAAGCTGACGATGTTATTAATAAAGCTGGTTTAAAAACAGCTAAATCAAAGGCTGAAGATAAGCATAAAATACTAAAGGCTTTGTTCTTTATTGGAAATGATCAAGCTGAAAAATTAGCTCAAGCAGCTGTTGATGGTGTAAATGATAAAAAAGAACTACAAAACATTTTGAAAAATAATCCAGCAGTTGATATTTCATTATTTGGTCGTATGGCTGCTGATGATCCTAACTTGAATGAAGATGCTTCTGCTCAAGTTGCACATGCAATCTCAACACATTCAGTACGTACTGAATACGACTTCTTTACAGCAACTGATGATTTTACTAATGGTGATAATGCTGGAGCCGGCATGCTAGGCACAGTGGAATATAACTCATCCACACTATACCGTTATGCAAATGTTGCAGGTCACGAATTAGTTAAACAATTAGGTAATGCTGACCAAGCTGCTAAATCAATCGCTTTATTTATTGAAGCATTTGTAAAATCCATGCCAACTGGTAAAGTAAATACTTTCGCTAATGAAACATTACCAAGTGCAGTAGTGGTTACAGTTAGAAACGATCGCCCCGTAAGTTTAGTTAATGGATTTGAAAAACCAGTTAATGCTGATGATGGTTACGTTAACTCATCTGTTCAAGCGTTAAATGCTGAATTTGATAAAGTAGCTAGTTTTGTCAATGAACCAGAATTTACATTAAGTATTGGTGACCAAGACCTAGGTGAAAACCAATCAAACTTAAATACATTATTAGATAATTTTGTGAATGAGATAACTCCATTATTGTCTGAAGATTAAGGTGGTAGTATGAAAACTTTATTAATGAAATTTTCCGGACCTCTACAAGCTTTCGGAACTAATTCTCATTATGAAAATCGTCAAACTGGCCGCTTTCCATCAAAAAGTGCGGTAATAGGGATGATAGCTGCTGCAATGGGATATCGCCGATATGAAGATAGTAAATTAAAGGAATTAAACCAACTATCTTTTGGCGTTCGGGTTGACCAACCTGGCAACATATTACGTGATTTTCAAATTGCAGTTAGTCATAAACCAAATGGTGAAAGAATCCGTAGTTATGTAACGAATCGTTACTATCTTCAAGATGCTGTTTTCGTAGTAGCAATAGGTTCAGATAATGAAGATTTAATCGACCGGATCCGTTATAGTTTAAAACATCCTTATTTTCAGCTCTTTTTGGGTCGTAGATCTTTGCCAATCAATAACGATTTTCTCATTGATGAAGAAAATTATTCTGGAAACGATTTAATAACCGACTTAAAAGATATTAGCTGGCAGGCAGCACCATGGTATCAAAAGCAATGCCTAAAACTGGATAACAAATCAGTTTATATATGTGCTGATAGTCAATTAATCGATAGTGACTATAGTGAAATGGTTAGAGATATTCCTGAATCATTTTCACAAGGCTTAAATGATTCACCAGATAATCACTATGATCGCAGAAGCTATAGACTACGTTCAATTAGTTTTATAAATAATATCGATGTTAAAACTACTTTTTAAAATTTGAATATAAGCAGAAAGGGGGATTTATATGTATTTATCAAGGGTAGAGATTGATGTTAATGATCATCAAAAAATCCAAGATTTAAATCATCTAGGTGCTTATCATAACTGGGTTGAACAAAGCTTTCCGGATGAAGTTAATGCATCAATCAGAACACGCAAGTTGTGGCGAGTAGATGAATTAAATCATAAAAAATATCTATTGATAGTTAGTGAAAATAAGCCGGTTCAAGCTAAATTAGAACATTATGGTATTCCTGGATCTAGTTCTATTATTGACTATGGTAAGTTTATTGAAAAATTAAAAAATGGAATGCATGCGAGATTTCGTGCAGTATTAAATCCAGCTGTTTCAAAGAGTACAGGTAAAAAATCAGGTCAACGAGGCAAGGTTTATGAATGTTTAAGTTTAGATAGTCAAATGCAATATCTATACAATCGTGCTGATAAAAATGGTTTTGATATATCTGATGGTGAATATATGGTTAAGCATAGTTCATCAGAGTTATTAGTGAAAGCTAATCGACCATGTTATATAAAGCAAGTTGCTTATGAAGGCCGACTGGTCATTAAGGATATTGATAAATTTAAAGCAGTTTTAACTGAAGGTTTGGGACGTAAAAAAGCTTACGGCTGTGGAATGTTTACCATCATTCCAGAATAGGAAAAAATGAATAAAAATATAGGAGCTAAAAAAGCAGAACTAACTGAACTGCCACGGATTGGTGATCGAATTAGTTTTATCTACTTTGAACATGCTAAGATTAATCGACAAGACAGTGCAATTACATTTGTCGATAAAAACGGAACGATTAAAGTTCCAGTGGCTATGATTAGTGTACTGATGCTGGGACCAGGAACTGATATTACACATCGAGCGATGGAATTACTAGGTGATACTGGAACGAGTGTCATTTGGGTTGGTGAACGTGGTGTTAGGCAATATGCAAATGGTCGAGCTTTGTCACACAGTAGTAGATTTTTGGAAAAACAGGCTAAATTAGTATCTAATACTAGAACTAGGCTTGCCGTATCACGAAAAATGTACCAAATGCGTTTTCATCACGAAGATGTTAGTCACCTAACAATGGAACAATTACGTGGTCGTGAAGGTTCTAGAGTACGTAAAATATATAAACAACAATCAGAAATGTATGGTGTGAAATGGACTGGTCGAACTTATGACCATGAAAATTTTGACAATGGTAATACGATCAATAAGGCTTTGTCGGCAGCTCACACAGCACTATACGGATTAGTTTATAGTGTAATATCTGGATTAGGACTAGCACCAGGGCTAGGTTTTGTGCATACCGGTCACGATTTATCATTAGTTTATGACATTGCGGACTTATATAAGGCTGAATTAACAATTCCAATTGCTTTTGAAGTTGCAGCGCATGCTTCTGATCAAGATGATATTGGACAAATTACGCGATTAAGGGTTAGAGATGCCTTTGTTGATGGAAAAGTCATTAAACAAATCGTTGCAGATATTCAATATTTATTAGATATAAGTGAAAAAGATACGTTGGATACTGAAGTAATTAGTTTATGGGATGACAAAAACAAGCTAGTAAAACATGGTGTTTTATATAGTTAAAATGAGTGGTGATTATGTATGCCGATGACCGTGGTGACACTAACTAAAGTACCACCCTCATTAAGGGGAGATTTAACTAAGTGGATGCAAGAAATAGCTACTGGCGTTTATGTTGGTAATGTTAATTCTAGAGTGCGTGATAAGCTTTGGAGTCGCATTACGGAAAACGTTAAACAAGGTCAAGCTACAATTAGTTATCATACTAATACTGAATTAGGATATAACTGTGAAACTTACCATACCTATCGCAACATAATTGATTGCGAAGGCATTCCTTTAGTTCAAATTCCAAATGCTGAAAATCAGAAAAATAGTATAATCAGTGGCTTTAGTAAAGCTGCTAAGTTTCGTAAAATCAAAAACATTAATAAGTCGAAGTCTAAGGATAAGAATAAAGTTAATTTACCTGAATACGTGGTTTTTGATGTTGAAACAGATGGGTTAGATACTAACTCTGATAATATTATTGAAGTAGGCGCTATCAAAGTTTCGCATGATGACCAAAAAAAGTTTGATTATTTAGTTCAGCATGCTGGTTCAATTCCAAATAGTATTCAAAAATTAACTGGTATTGATGATACAATGATATCTAAAAATGGCTATGATATCTCATTTGTATTAAAACAATTTGTTAAATTCATTGGTAATGATACTTTAGTAGGTTACAATGTTAATTTTGATATTGATTTTATTAACAATAAACTATTATCGTTGAAATTAGATCCAATTCAAAATAAATATATTGATATTTTGCCGTTAGTAAAACATGATAATATGTTTATGAGTAGTTATAAGTTAAAAGATGTTGTTTTAAGTTATGGTATTAATGTAAAAACATTTCATAGAGCATTATCAGATGCTGAATCAACATTAAAACTCTCGACTAAAGTGAATGAATTTGCTAATAAGTTGAAATTAAAACGTTGATATGTCAGACTTTCTTTAGTGTATTTCCTGCACACGCGGGAGTGATTCTGGAACGTATCAAGCGTTATGACATGACCGGAAGTATTTCCTGCACACGCGGGAGTGATTCTAAAAACAGAATTTAGTCATTGGATTAATAGAATGCTTAAATATGGATTTACTGAAAACGCTGATTTTGCCGTAATCGTCAAAAAAGACGATGACGATACAGGTATTTCCTGCACACGCGGGAGTGATTCTACAGTTACTTACAGATTAAGTGGAATAACTCAGTATTTCCTGCACACGCGGGAGTGATTCTTTTGACAATCTCACAAAAATAAAAGATTCCACGTATTTCCTGCACACGCGGGAGTGATTCTGGTAACTTTAAATCTTATGCTAAAGGTACTGGGTATTTCCTGCACACGCGGGAGTGATTCTACAAAGAAATTATCAGCAAAGCTAAAGAACAAGTATTTCCTGCACACGCGGGAGTGATTCTATTATTGTTAATACTGCTAAAACGGTCATTTGGTATTTCCTGCACACGCGGGAGTGATTCTTTCATCAACTGGATTAGCTTGGTTGATAATCGGTATTTCCTGCACACGCGGGAGTGATTCTGCCATAGCGTGCAATGACCTTATAAACATATCGTATTTCCTGCACACGCGGGAGTGATTCTAGGGGAAAAATAACATGCAAGCATTATCTAATGTATTTCCTGCACACGCGGGAGTGATTCTGTGGTTAGGTTATGTCAGGTTTTTAGCTACATGTATTTCCTGCACACGCGGGAGTGATTCTTGAAATTACAGTATCAACCATCTTACTTCGATGTATTTCCTGCACACGCGGGAGTGATTCTGTTTTTGTATGATCCAGAGTTCAAAGCAATTACGTATTTCCTGCACACGCGGGAGTGATTCTTTACCGAAAAGACTACAGACAAAAGGCAGGTGGTATTTCCTGCACACGCGGGAGTGATTCTTCCATCGAATGTATATTCAAATCGCATGGGTAGTATTTCCTGCACACGCGGGAGTGATTCTGCTGATTTGTAGGCGTTCGTGATACTAATAAAGTATTTCCTGCACACGCGGGAGTGATTCTGATATTGAGATTTTAAAGCTATCAAGGTTATAGTATTTCCTGCACACGCGGGAGTGATTCTGGACGTAGTGAATGTTTCAAAAGGAACAGCAGGTATTTCCTGCACACGCGGGAGTGATTCTTACACCTGTTAATGATGAACTATAAGCATTTGGTATTTCCTGCACACGCGGGAGTGATTCTTCCATAACGTCCTCCTATTAATAGGCCTTTCAGTATTTCCTGCACACGCGGGAGTGATTCTTTATATATTGCTAGTGGCTGAAAGCTACTGTAGTATTTCCTGCATACGCGGGAGTGATTCTTAATTGGCTAAAGCCTCTTTTCTATATAAATTGTATTTCCTGCATACGCGGGAGTGATTCTCGTGCAGGCTTTAACGGTTTATGGCGTGTAAAGTATTTCCTGCATACGCGGGAGTGATTCTAAACTTGTTTACACTGACGAGACTATTTAAACTTATGTATATTTAATATAAAATTATTACTTGAACATAATTAAAAAGAGATGTTTAATCTATGACTAAGTTCATAAAATACGTTTTAATGATCATATTGCTTTCTATGGCTACTACTCTCATCAATGTGATACTAGATGGAGATGTATTTTCATTAAGTTCTTTTATATTTGGATTGATTTTCTGGATGATTATTTCATTAATAGGTTGGACTGTTGTTTTTATAATTTTATACTTTAAGGTTAAGAAGTGAATATTTACTTATTAATAATTTAAAAAAAATAACCCCCAAATTGTTGAACAGTTTCTTGTCCAAACTTTTGGGGGTTTCATCAATTGAATCTTATTTTTTAATTAATTTAACTACTAAATAGTCAATCAAAGTCATAATGATCAACATTCCAATGGCAGCGATAATGAATGATATAGGATTAAAGGCTAATCCATATCGGCTAGAGCTAAAGCCAAATAGATGCATTATGGTTTCTAGTGCTGGCGCAGCTGAGTGTAAAATAACTATCATGATAATCATTAGCCCAGCAACTAATATTACTAAGCAGCCTAGTTTAGCCAATCTATTTTTTACAGGCGACAATAAGTTCGCCACTATATCTATTCCTAAAAATATTAGGGCAAACATCATAAATCCTACCAAAAATGAAGCCACAACGTTTAAATAATAGTTGTCAAAATGCGAATAGAAATTGACTAAATCAGTCACATAGTATGGAATAGTAGTCTTATCGCTCCACCTTACAAACATTAATCTTTCCGTTGAAAGATGAAGTATCATGTATATACCTTCGTTAATTAAAGCACCAGATAACATTAAGACTATTCTTTGTTTAAAATTAAAATGATGCGTGGCCCTTAAATTTAACCAGGTAAAGATTAAAGCCATTGAAAATGCTAAAGTTAAGAATTGAATAATATCATTATTATTATAAAAGTAATCCAAAACATTTAAAATGTTGACTTTTTCATATAAATCTAAAGATACATTGCGCGTAGCCCGTGCAATCCATGCCAATGCCACCAATGCGATAAATACATAAAGCATATTTTTACGCATTTTTATATAAAAATTATGTATAAAACCTTTATCAAGGGTTTCCAATCAAAAACATCTCCTAAAAATTATTTAAGTATAAATATTTAGTTATTTATACTATAAAAACAACTTATTAAGTATTCCATACTTTAAAATAACATGTCAAATTTTTATTGATAATGTTATTAATGAAAGTTATTCGCTTGACTTTTTACTAAATAACGTACATCATTTAGTAAATAATGTAGTGATAGAAAGGGAATGATATAATGGCATTAGCAATTACACAAAGTGTTTTTCGTACTCAATTAAAAAAGTATTTGGATCAAATTAATGACAATAATGAAACTATTTATGTCACTAGAAGCAATAACCCATCTGTAGCAGTAGTTAATCAAGATAAGTTGAATTGGTTGGAAAAGTATGCTCAATCAGAAGAAGGTTCTAGAGAGCATGCAATTGCGAGAGATCAATTAATTAAACAGGGAATCATTGCTGCTGATCCAGTAGTTAAATCTGATGATAGTTACTGGGGTCAATTTAATGGCTAAGCTAAGATTTAGACCGAGCAGGGATTTTAATATTGAACTGAAACGATTATCAAAGTTGGACAGATCGATTGTTTCTGAAGTTAGAGCGGCTATAGATATACTTTTAGAAATGAATAGTCTACCAGAAGAATTCAAAGATCATCAGCTAAAAAATGAACTTAGTGACTATAGAGAATTTCACATCAGAGACACTCCTAAGTATAGACAGCCCAGTCAGATTAATGATGTTATAATCACTTACTCCGTCAATTATGGAGATTTAGTGTTAACTGCCATTCATATTGGAACTCATAAGAGCATTTTTGGAAAATAAATCATTAAAAAATAGATACTATAATATATAGTATCTATTTTTTGTGTAATATTAGGGCAACTAATTTTCATGTTAGTTCATGAAATCAGTTACCCAATTAATTTATAATTTATGATTGTATTTCATCATGATATGCATAGATTGTTCATGCATAAAAGGTTCGCCCATACTTACAAAGCCAAATTTTTCATAGAAACCTTGCTTATCAAGTTGTGCAGTGATAATAATGTCTTTTTGATCAGTATTGTATTTAGCAATTTGCATCATCAAATAATCCATTAATTGCTTACCCATACCCGTGCCACGCACTTCTGGAACCGTTAGCACTCGACCAAAAGATAAGTAATCTTTTTCATCATAAAAACGAGCGTACGCGACTAATTTACCGTCTTTAGTTGCTAAAATGTGTTTAGCAGTTAAATCGTTATCATCCGCATCCACAAAAGTTCGATTTTGTTGCACACAAAACGTTACTGCACGAATATGATACATTTGCCAAATTTGTTGATTAGTAAGTTGATTAAAATCTAAGCATTGCCATTGCATAATAAAACTTCCTTTTTATTAAAATGATATAGCGGATTACGTTAGCTTTTAAACAACTCGAGCTCGATTAATTATAATGGTGATTATATGATTTTTTTTAACTAACACTAATTTTTTTATGTTAATAAGACATTTAATTGCCTGCATAATAACCACCCTTACAATTTTTTAAAATAATATCACATTTGTGAATAAATATGAACCGTAAGACTTAAAAAAACAGTTCACTTTTCATCACAACTACTGTATAGTTATAAACATACAATTACATAGAAAAAGAGCGTTGATTAATAATTATTGGAAGTAATTATTAACCAGCTTACAAGTATCCAAGTACTTGCTCGCCTTTTAACGCCCTTCATAAAGTTATATAACTTATAAAATGAGTATATAACATTTTAAGGGCGCTTTCAATCTTTATTATGCATATTAAAGCTAAGGGTGTGGCAGGAGTCTATCTTGTTGCACTCTTTTTTCTATCCAAAGGGGATAGTCACATGGCACAATTTATACAAATGGATATGCAGATTTTACATAATTCAGCACTTAATTCAGATGAAAAAATCGCTTTAGCACTAATTATGGATCGTATGAAATCATCGGTTCAACGTAGTGAATTTTTTGATAAACAGCATCAAGCCCACTATGTTATCTATTCAGTAGCAGAACTAGCACAAAATCTAGGTGTGGGTTCAAATACGGCAGTTAAAATTTTAAAGAAGTTAGCGCAATTAGGTTTAATTATTAAACAGCGGGTATTCAGTCATGCAACGCGTATTTTTCTACCAACTGAAAAATCAGAATCCACCCAAATGTTACATTCTACAACTACTAAATCCCAAAAAGTAACATCTAATCAAAGTACTTTAAATCAAAATAAATACACAGATGATACAAATGACACCCAAGCAACTGTTGCTGAACATATCAAATCAGATGCATTAACGGTGCTAGGGCAGGGACTAATCCGCAAGGGTGGAATGCCCAGTCGATTAGTTGATATTTTAAAAGTGTATGCGTTTGGTAGTCGTGAAAAACTATATACCTATGCTAGTCTAATTTTCAAGGCGAAACATTGGGCAAGTAAACGAGCTAGTGCATATATAGATAATGCCTATAGTCCATTTCGTTTTGAACTTAATACATTAATGACCACTGCGTTAGTGCATAATATTAAAACGATTATTATTAATGCACATAAAAAAGCCCACAATCCAAATGGCTACATGATGAGTTCATTCATGCGGCTATTTGAAGAGCAGGCGAATGCGTATTTGGTTAATAATGCGTGATTGATTTTCAATTAAAAAAAGATTGAGTCCTATATTTTGAACTCAATCTTTAAATTAATGCTTTTTATTAATTTTCTTGTGTGATTGTTTTTTTACATGTTTTTTATGTGTAATTTTTTTCTTTGTTTTTTTAGTTAATTTTTTAGCTTTATTATTATTAATGGATTTTTTTAAGCTATTTATTTGTTCTTTTAGATTATTTATTTCATTTTTATTATTCGATAGTTCTTGCTTTAAGTAGTCGATGCTAGCTTGGTTATTATCAGATCCATTTTGAATTATTACTGTTGAGCTTTTATCTGTTTGTTGAGTATTTTGTTTTGAATCTTTATCATTGTTTGTATTTGTTTTATTATCGAATATTTCTGACATTCTATTATATATTTCATTGAATTTGAAATCATCATCTGAAAACTCATCTTCATATTCGAATCCTCTAACTGTTTCTAAAAATAAGCAATCATTGTGAGCATTTGAAATATCGTTAAATACTTCCCTAGAAAGACCCTTAGAATTTAACATGCTATTGTATTTATTTTTATATAATTTTGATGCTTCCAATGCTTTATCAGAATAATACTTTAATTTATCAATATTTTTTCTCAAAGAATCGTCATTGTACCTAACATTTAATTCTTCTATTTTAGGTTTATAGTTCGTTAAGATAATATTACGTGATTGTTCGATTAATTTCTTAGTGTCAACATTAGGTATGGTTGTAAGATTATGAGTGTATGTGTCTAAATTCTTTTGTTGAGACTTACTTAAACCAGATAAATTGCTATAAGGGTTAGTGCTTGAAATCATTTCACAGAATTTTAATATTTCTTTTCTGTCATTTGTATTTGAATCAAAGTTTTCAAAAAATGCTTTTTCTGAGTTTTTAGAATCTATTTGTTTTTGTATGTCATTGTAATGCTCGTTTATTAAGTTGATTGATTTTTTAGCTTGGTTAGACAATTTTTCTTCAAATTGACTAGCTAAAAGTTCTAAGCTAGCGTCATTATAAGTGTTCTTGAAGTTATTTTGTCTTTCTTGACTGTTTTTTAATTCTTCTTGCTGTGACCAGTTTATCTCGTTTGCTTTAGCATGTGTTAAATTTAATGAACCTCCCAAAATAATCATTGCCATTGGTGCTATTAGTAGTGATTTTTTGTTTATATTCTTCACAGTAGTAAACTCCTAAATATGTATTTTTTAAATATGAACGTAATATTCTACCATGATTTTTAATGCTAAAGCAATGTTTGATTTGATATGTAGGCGATTGTGATATATTAGAGATGTAAATTAAGGAAGTGCATTTTAAATGAAAAAACATTTTGACGTGAATACTTTGAAATGTAAAGTGTTTGCACTATTAAATAATATAAGAAATGATGAAAATAGTGATAAAGTTGACTTTTCTGTTGTTTTGCAATCTGGTATGTTATCCTATTCCACTATGTTAATGAATGATGTTTTAAAATATATTATTTTAGAAGCTAGCTCAGGTGACTATTTTTCAGAAGAAGATTTATCAAAAGATATACTCCAGATATGTTGCAGAAGTATATTGTCAGAAAAAGATGATGAAACAATCTTTAAAGAAATTATGCGATTAATTAATTCAAAACCAAAAAAATTTTTTTGTATTATACCAATACACGGTATTGAGTTAACTTATTGTTATAATTTTGGAATTGTGAGTCTTTATCCTTCATCTATGAAAACTGAAGTTATACGTTCAAGTTATAATAAGGATATGAGCGACTTTTTTTTAAATTCCAAGAATAAAATTGGAAATTTTGATAATGAAGATTTTGCAACCATTAACGTATTAGCTTTGTCATCACAAAGAGCAGTAGAAATTGCAATTTATGAAATAAATAAGACGTTAAACGTTATAAAGTTTCTTTTTAATGGTATTGGTAATTTATATCAAATTGGAATTGGTAAAAAAACCGAAACAATGTTTGACAATGAATTTATAGTTGCTTCTAATGAATATAGTAAAGGTTCAATGAAACATCCTTTTAAGTTTTTGCCAATGCCTGCAAATTTAAACAATCTAAACAAAAACGGTAAAAAATTTGTAGAAATAGTAACTAAAATACAAAGTAAAATTTATAAAAAGCAAAAAACGACCCCTTTAGAAAGGTCGTTATTTAATTCCGTAAACTTAATTGCATCAGCTTTATACACTGATGATTATGAAGTACGTATGATTAAATTAATGTCAGCAATTGAATCTCTAGTTGAGCAAAAAACTTTTAACCAAAGTATTACTGATCAAGTTTGTGAACGTACAGCTTTATTATTAGGTAAAGATTTAAAATTAAGAACAGAAATATATAACACGATGATTAAATTATACAACAAAAGATCAATTTTAAGTCATGGTGACACAGTAAGAATTACTAAATATGATGTAGACTATTTATTTAATAAATCAAGGAATTTATGTTTTCTTTTTCTTGATAGATTTGATGAGTTTAACGATTCTAATAAAAAAGAAAAAAACAAATTAAAAGAATATATTTTAAAATTGAAACTGAGTTAGTTTAAAGTAATGATTGACGTTATTTCCACGTAAAAGATCTAATGTATAATGAATATATACATAAGAACATAGGAGGATAAAATGGATTTTTGTGAAAACTGTGGAAATGACTTATTATTTGATCATGATTTTTGTTATCAATGTGGATACAACATTAACAATCCGCAAGATTCTTACGTGGTGAATGTGGATATGCCAGCGATAAACTATTCTAAACGAAAACAGAATCGAGATTTTAAAGCTGCCGAGATTTTAAAATATAAAAATCGCTTAAGTTTACATAGTGGCATTGAAAACGTCTTTATTGCTCAAGTGGCCAATAAGCAACGAATTATGTCTTGTTCGTATGTGATGTCAGCAATCTTAGACGTTGAATTTTTTGTTTTATCATTTGAAGATGCTGGCATCGTAATGTTAGGAATGGATATGCGCGGTTGTTTTGATAGTAATAATATCTTCATCCCTAGAAATGCTATTACGACCATTCATAGTCGCCGTGGTTTAATGCATCGAGTACTTAAATTTTCAACGGGAAGGCTTAGCTTTAAGTTACTTTTGCCTAGTTTGGTAATTGGTTCCCCTTATCAAAAGGCTAATTTAGCTCATTTGCAACGTTGTATCGCTAAGTATTAGTGGTTTTAGCTTGGGTTGTTCAGAATATATGCATACAATATAGGCACTTTAACCTATTTGTTAAAGCTAAATTTGTATGAAGGGATGATAGATATGGTAAGTGTGACACAACTAGCTAGAACTTATAAACAACCATATGGTGGTTATTTACCTGTACGTACTTTTACTAAAAAGCAATTTGATGATGGAATTGAACTATCTACAAATGAAAATATTTTGCCCCAATTAGTTGGGTTAGCGGTAGATTATTTAACTCGTTTATGTCAAAATCAATCTTTTGAAACTGCTTTTTTCATTTCATTGCGAGGAATTGATAATTATAAGGCGATTACTAACCAGTCAGTAGATCCAAGTATGATGGAAATTAATGGCTTAGATGATAAATCAATCATTAATGCATGTCGATTGGCCTCTTTTGACGTATGGTATCGCAACTTGGCGGCTGCACGGACTTTTAAAGATCCCAAATTAATTTAACCCAATGCGGAAACCATTAATAACATTAAGACGATGGTTACTCGTACCCTTACGTTCTTTGATAACTATGAGCAAATCGTAGAAAATGGTTTTACAATGCCTGGCGGGTATACTGCAACGGTTGATTCTGGTGATGGTGATTATCTAACTACCCACACATTAGTTGATTTAAAGGTATCAAAGCAAAACATTAATAGTAAATACACTTTACAGTTAGCAATGTATTATTTAATGGGCATGCATTCCATCAATCCTAATTTTGAAAATATTGAAACATTGGCAATTTTTAATCCGCGTTTAAATAAATTATACAGTCGGACAATTGCAGACATTGACCATGATGTGTTGACATCCATTGCTAGTGATGTAATTGCGTATTAATTGTCTTAGCGTTTTGTTATAAGTTTATTTTTTTGATATTATAAGTATAACTAGAAGGGAGTTGCTTGAATGGATTATATGCAATTTATTACTCAACATTTCTGGATATCCTTAGGTATCGCGATTGTTTTACTGGTTATATTTTTATACATAGTTACTTCACTGATTAATCGTCATTATCTTAAGAAACTTAATGCAATGATTGACGAAGCACCTATAACAGCTGAAAATATGAAACCAGGCCAAACGATTGTTAGAACGCTAGGCACTACGAATGATGATATTATTTCTCGTTTTTTAGAACCTTTTACAGCGGATAAATTTACGGTTAAAGTTAGCAATCGTCAAGTTGGGGGTAAAAGTGTTAACTATAATAACGTTACTAAGACTTATGACAGTCAAGATAACACGCGCTACGTTACAGTTTTAACGATTACTAAAAAGTATTAGATATAAAAACGCTACTAACAGGTTAGTTAGGTAGCGTTTTTGTTTAGATTTAATTATTATCGGTATAGTTTAAATAATTTTGGGTTATGGATGCAACTGAGAATACTAACAGCCACCCATAAATGCCATAAAATAGAAAAGCGGGCATTACAGCAATAACAAATACTATATTTATATATAATATTCTTTTTCGATTCTTTTCATTACGGATAATTTTATATTTAGGGAATCTTTTTGTAACCATACTTAATATTAATGCCATAATAATTGATACTAATGCTATTATAATTATTTTAGTTATATTCATTTTGGTAAAATATGAGCTAAAGCTTAAAATCCATAAGGGAATTAAAAATAAGTTATTTAAAATGATTGCTTTAATCCGATCAGACATATTATTAAGCCTCCATTTCTACGTAGTTAAGGATGTTAAAACATATCTATTTAACTAGCTTAAACCACTTAGTGTTTAAAGGTTTATTCATTGTCCAAAATGCTTTGTGATGACTGTTAAAACCTTTGCCGCTTACAATCCAGCCCCAACTAGCGCCACCATTTTGAACTTTGATAATTTGACCGCGATTGATATTTTTACTTTGCAAAATTTTAGTGTTATTGGCCCAATCACCATGTTTTAGTGTAACTAAATGAGTTGTCACCTTTTTGGTAGCTTTCACCTTGCGTACTTTTGACCAGTAATTAGAGTTAAATCCCGGATTACTTTGAGCATTAGCAACGTTTGTGTTGGTAAATAACATGATTGAAAAGGTTAGTATGAATAAAGTAAATAATTTTTTCATCTCGACAGCTCCTTATAAATATAGTTTGACCTAATGATAACACTATTGATTTTAAATAATAGTATCATAAATAGAAAAGTCCTAGCTATTCGAAAATAGCTAGGACTTCGATGTTTCTTTGTACGAAGGAGTTCGTATTTAAAGAAGGATGGTTTTGACTTTTAAAGAAAGCTCCCAACGGAGCAACTACATTGTAAGATATATTGTATACAAATGGAAACAAACAGCTTATGAATTTGGACATGTGTAATAATCGATGCTTGTTAATTTGATTTATTTATACTAATGTAGTCTCAAAAAGGTTGGGAGGATGAATTGATAATGAGATATTTATTACTTACCGCTGGTTATTTATTATTAGTAATGTTAATGGGATTCTTAGTGTTAAATGTTTTTGGTGATGGAAAGTTCGTTCAGTCATTATTGACAGGCTTAACAATTGTATCGGCTAGTGCATTTACTATTTGGATTAGAAAACAAATTAAAAACAGACCATTTTAAAGGGTCTGTTTTTATTATCTAATATACTTAATTTTAATTATCTTCACCATTATTATATTCTTTAGAATATGAATGTGGAACTATCACAAAATGCAACTTAGACATATTATCAATGCCTACGCCGAGTCCCTCATTTGATTCATTTAAAAAGTCTGCACTTAATAACTTGTCAGTTCTACCCCAACTATATTCATCGTCGTTAAAAAGCATAGTACAAACGGCACCATAGACAGCTTCTTTAACATGCGCCATACTGTCTACGTTCTTAAGTTTAGAATGTATTACTTGGTCATAATTTTGTATATTATTCTTTAGACAATAAGGACATAAAAACATTCCATAATTTCTCGTTACATCATTAATTCCTTTGACATCATCTGTATATGCTGATTTCCAATGATCTTCGTTATACTTTTTAACGATGTCATTGGTAAATTTAGTAGTATTATCATCTAACGTTAAATCTGCTGTATAAGCATTGTTATTAGATATTTTATGTCTTGCTGAATTTATTAAATTAGCTGCATATTGAGTAATTTCATCTTGTTGTGATTGGGTTAGGCTACGAGTATTAACTTTTTCGTTAACGTCTGATGTTTTAGGATGAAATTTATTTATCTGGTAGCTTTCTTTAATGAACTTAGTATTAAAATTATCTGGCATATCGATTTTTCCATTATCGAATTTAAAAGGATATCCTGTTGGAATATTAACTTCATCGGTAGCATTTTCACTAGATAAATTACTAGATGCATATTTGAAGCTATTTTCTGGGTGATATCTTAACACTCCGTCAGGTAACTTAACCTGTTTTTTAGCGTGTTTGGTAACTTTATGCTGACTCTTTATGTGTTTAGCATTTACATTAATGGTTTGAATATTTGATACCATTGGTGAGCAAAGCATTACTAAAGATGCGATCCCTGATAAAATGATTGTATTGTTTAAATGCATATTTTCCCTCTTTTTTCATTAGTTTTAACGTATAATATTAGAAAACAATTTTTATTATTTGTCAAATGTAATTCTATTATAATTTTTAAGTATGTTAATATATTTATATATTATTTTACATAAACTAGGGGGATATTTAATTTTGAAAAAATCTAAAATATACAGCTTATTAGTTCTGTCTACTTTCTGTCTATCTTTCGCAGGTGGCAAGGTCGAAGCTAATCATGTTCATCATCATAAGGTTGCGGTTAAACATGTTAAAAAGCATAAACGTGTTAAAAAAGTTCATAAGAACCATAACAAACATAAAATTGTTAAGATTAAAATAATGCCCAAAAAACATTATACGCCCAAGCCCGATAAAATAGCTGATGGTTTTAACTATACTAAAGGTAAGATAACTGATAGCAATGTTTATCACAATTTAGTGGTAAAGCAGTCACTAGCAATGACTAATGACTTACGTTTGAAAAATAATTTAAACCCACTAACCGAAAATCCAACACTGGATATGATAGCTGATATGCGTGCTAAGCAGGAAGCTGAAAGATTCGCTGCCACTAATGATTTTACTCACTATAATGAAAATGGTGAAGCATATGTAGATATATTAACTCGTCAATATATAGGGAATAACACTATGTACGGTGAAAATCTAGCTGCACAATATGATCCTACAGGTGCTATCAGTGACGGTAAAATTTTAACTAATGAATTTATTGATGAAGGTCCAGAAAATGGTGATGGTCAAGAACATGGACATTATATGAACATGATAGATTCTAATTATAGTGAAATTGGAACTGGATTTGCTATTGTTACGGATAAAAATGGAAATAATTTTGAAATCTTAGCGCAAGATTTTATATAAACTAACAGGTAGCTACACTATAAAGAAGGTTAAATAATGAAATGGATGGTAAAAGTTCTTTTAACACTAGGCTTATTGTTGCTAGTGTTATCTGGTTGTGGCAAAAAGAGTACACAAGGTAAGGACTATGTTAAAATTTATGATCATCAAAATCATCTATTAAAAAAATTAACTACAGCCAAAAGTATTCGATACTTTTCTGACTATGTTGGTGATGCTGCTGGTTCAGATACCAAAACGAACGCTAATCAAAAAATAGATGAGAAAATATCTAAAGCGAAAGTTAGCTATAAGTATTTAATGCACCAAGCTAAAGGTGATGTTAACTCTACTATGACGGTATATTCTAATGTTAAATATGGTTCAGTAGATAATATTGCCGGATTTGGTAAAGCTAATTTTAAGATGAGTGATAAAGCGTTTAAAACCTTTAATCATCCTAATCAACTTATTAAAAAATTAGAAAAATAATTAAAAATCGTTTATTAAGTAACATATCTTGATAATCTAAAAAAACCACTGAAAACTTTTTTCAGTGGTTTTTTATATAAAATTATTTTTAAAGCTTGACTTAAAGTTCACTTTAACATTTATGATAGGTTTCGTTGATATAATAAAACATTTTAATCAAGGAGCGTGAACTTTATTGTGAACAAAAATAAGTTTGGAATTGTATTACCAATAATACTATTAAGTTATTTTATGATTTTATTGGACAACTCAGTTATTTTTACCAGTACAGTTAAAATTGCCAATGAACTAAATTTAAATGCTCAAACATTATCTTGGGTGACTAATGCTTATGCATTAACATTTGGTGGTTTCTTATTGTTGGCCGGTAAGGCTGGGGATGTTTATGGGCGTAAGAAGATATTTTTAGTTGGATTAACCATTTTTAGTGTAGCTTCCTTAATGGTAGGTTTATCATTTAGTGGAATAATGATTATTACTATGCGTGCTATTCAGGGACTGGGCGCATCCATTTTGGCACCCACCACACTAGCATTATTAATGGATAATTATCATGGAGCTATGCGTACTAAAGCCATTGAGTATTATGGAGCAACTGGTGGTTTGGGCGCTAGTTTAGGTTTGGTAATTGGCGGATTAATCGCTAGTAATTTTTCTTGGCGTTATGGATTTTTGCTAAATGTACCAATTGGTCTGCTAATGTTATTTTTGACTATTAAATATGTACATTCAGAACATGCTAGGTTAGGTTCATTAGATTGGGCTGGTTCTATTATGTCAGTGCTAGGACTTAGTTCATTAGTTTATAGTATTAGTGGCAATGTTCATCAATTATTCTTTTTCATATCTGCCATTATTTTAATCATAGCTTTCATTATTAAAGAATCGGTTAGTGAAAATCCAATTATGCCACTAAAAATATTTAAAGATAATGAACGTAGTAGTGCATATATAGCTCGCTTTTTCTTTTTAGGAGCAATGATTGCTTATTTTTTCCTAACTCCACAAGCAATGCAAGAAGTATACGGTTATACTCCATTATTAGCAGCGATAGCATTTTTACCTGAAACGATTCCGCAATTCTTAAGTGCAACGTTATTAACTAAACTTAATAGTCGATATACAAATCATCAATTACTAATATTTGGGGTTACGACTACTTTTATAGGATTGTTGATTAGTACATTGATTGGAATAGATCACGGTTATTGGTGGTCAATTGGATTGCCAATGATTGTAATTGGAATTGGACAAGGTTTCGCACTAAGTCCTTTGACGGTTTCTGGAGTATCTAATACTACGCCAGATATTGCTGGTTCGGCTTCCGGAGTGGTCAATACCATGCATCAAATTGGGAGTTCATTTGGACTCTCGATTGTAGTAGCGTTAACTAGTCAATATCATTTGCCAAATGTTTCATTTAATCATGCGTTAATTGTGATTACTAGCTTAATGCTAATTGCGTTAGTGGCTAGTTTAAATATTATTATTCATAAAAAAATATAAAGGGAGTTTAAAATATGCGTATTTTAATAATTGGAGCTACAGGTTCTATTGGTCGTCAATTAACTAATAAATTACTTGATAATGAAAGTGTATCATTAAGATTATTTGCTCGTCATGCTAATAAATTAAATTTAGATAACGAGCGTGTTGAGATTGTTAGTGGCGATGCTAATGATATTACGCAATTAAAACAAGCTATGCAAAATGTAGACCGTGTGTTTGTAGCTTTAAGTGGGGATTTACCTAATATGATAAATAACATTATATTGGCGATGCACCAGATGAAAGTGAATAAAATTGTGTTTATTGCTTCAATGGGTATTTACAATGAAATTCCTGCTAATTTAGGTATAATGGGAAATGTAAAATTTAATCCAATGTTGATACCGTACCAAAAGGCTGCCAAATTAGTTGAAGATAGTGATTTGAACTATACTATCATCAGACCAGCTTGGTTTGATAATGGAAATGATGAATATGAAATAACTCAAAAAAATCAAGCTTTTAAAGGCGGTAACGTATCGCGAAATGCAATTGCTGACTTAGCTCGTCATGCTTTATTAGACTTAAATTATGCTAATCGACAAAGTTTAGGAATTAATCGTCCTGAAATTTAAGGAGATGTTTTTATGAATATTAAAGAAGCTAGTGCTAGAACTGGATTGTCGTCGTCAACAATTCGTTACTATGAAAAAGAAGCTTTAATTCCTCCAATTGACCGAAATGAAAATGGAATTAGGGAAATAGATGATCGAATTATTCGTCGAATTAATTTTGTTAAAATTATGCGTGCAGCAGGGATGACGATTGAGGCTTTAAAAAAATATATTGATTTATTCGATTCGGAACAAAATCATAAACAAGAAGAATTAAAACTATTAAAAGAACAAAAATTAATCATGGAAGAAAAAAGAGACGACTTACAAGCAGCAATTGATCATTTGGATTACAAGATTAAGCATTTTGATGACCATATGCTACAAACAGAAGCTGAACTAAATCAGCTAGAAAAAGAACATTATGAAAAATAAGAAGGGATATTCTGTTGAATATTCCTTTTTTATTTTTATAAATACTTTCAAATTATCAACATTGTCTTACTAATTAATTAACTGTTTGCCTATTTTTATAGCTATATATAATATCTTTTAATAATTTAAAAAATAAAATAAATCCTTGACTTTGAGTTAACTCAAACCCATATAATCTATTTTGTAGTTGAGAGGAGGGCGTCACAATGGCAGATTTATCCATTACCGAATTAAGCAACAAATTTAATATTAATCAAAACACAATTAGATATTATGAACGGATTGGTTTAATCCCTAAAGTACCTCGTAAAAGTAACGGGAATCGTTATTATGATAATAAGATGCAAGCTTGGATTGAAATGATTTTGTGTTTAAGACATTCAGGGGTATCGGTAGAAGTTTTGTATGAATATGTAGAGTTATTACAACAAGGTGATGCCACCTTAGATACTCGTGAACAGTTATTAAAAGATCAAGTTGATATGTTAGTAGAAAAGCAAAAAAGCATTCAAGTATCAATTGATCGTTTAAACCACAAAATTTCACTTTATGAAAGCGGAGAAATCAAGCAGAATAAGAGCTATTTTGATGAATATCAAATTGCAAATGATATATTGAAAGATAATGAAATGAAACGTAAATTTAAAGAACCTAATAATTATTAAAAATAAGGAGATAACGAAATGAATATTCAAGTTTTAGTATTTCACCCTAGTATCAAACAATCACGTGTTAACCGCAATTTAGCCAACGCACTTTCTGATGCAGATAACATCGATGTAAGTTATATGTATGACCTTTATCCAGATTACAAAATTGACGTTCAAGCTGAACAAGATAAATTAAGTAAGGCGGATAGAATTGTTCTTCAATTCCCAATGTATTGGTACAGTAGTCCATCTTTATTAAAGAAATGGTTAGATGATGTTTTAACACATGGTTGGGCATACGGTTCAACTGGGGATGCTTTAAAAGGTAAAGAATTAATTATTGCGATATCACCTGGTGCAGGTGCCGAAAATTATCGCCGTGATGGTGGATTTGGATATACAGTGACAGATTTCTTAAGACCATTTCAAGCTACTAGTAACCTAATTAGTACTAAATTTATGAAGCCATTCATTACAGTTGGGGCGGCATCTATTTCAGATGAAAAATTAGCTGAACAAGCTCAAGACTATTTGAAGTATCTTACTCAAGATAATCTTCAAGAATTAGGTCAATTTGAATAAAACAAAAGGAGAAGATTTATAATGTACTTAGTAAATATAAAAGTTAAAGATAATGTAGAAGGCAATATTACAGATAGAATGGTTCAACATCGTGATTGGATTAAATCAATTATTAAGAATAATCAATTATTTACTGCCGGTGCTTATGTAGATCAAGATAGAGCTGGAATGGTATTATTAGACGTGGACACTAAAGCAGCTGCCGAAAATATCATTGCTAATGATACTTTTTATCCTAATGAAGCTACTTATGAAATTAACCAATTACAAGTTAACTTCAAACCGAATAATTAAAAGGGAGCATGCAATATGGGTTTAACTGTTAATATTTATTATACTGGTCAAGACGGATCAGCCAAAAAATTTGCTAAAGAAATGATTGATAATGGCGTTGTAGATAGAGTGAGAGCTGAACCAGGTAATTTAAGATATGAATACTTTATACCTTTGAATGACCCAGAAACTTTACTTTTAATTGATCAATGGCGTACAGAACAAGATTTAGATTTACATCATAAAAGTGAAATGATGCAAGAAATTGCGCAATTGAGATCTAAATATAATTTAAAAATGCATGTTGAAAAATTTGAGAATGAAAATTATTAAATTGAATTAATCAATGTATTGAGAGCTAATTTCGTACTAACACGAAATTAGCTCTTTTTGTTTTAGTTGCTTGTTTATAAAATTTTTAAAGTTGCAAATGCAAACGCTTACATTTGCATTCCTTTAGTGATATTATTTATTTGTAAATACAAATATAGATAAATGGGAGCCTATAAAATGACTGATATTATAATGGATTGTGACCCCGGAATTGATGATGCAGTGGCTTTATCCATTGCATTAAATAATGCACATTTAAATGTAAAATTGGTTACCACGGTGGCCGGTAATGTTAGCGTAGACAAGACCACTAAAAACGCATTAAATATAATTAACTTTTTTGGCAAAGCTAAGACAGTTAGAGTAGCAGCTGGTGCTAAACAACCATTAATTAAAGCTTTTGAAGATGCGGCTAGAATTCATGGTAGTTCTGGTATTGGTGGATATCAATTTACACATCCTAGCTTAGTTCCACCACTTAAAGTCAACGCGGTACAAGCGCTATATAATGAAATTATGCAAAGCTCTAATCCCATTACCTTAGTAGCTACTGGTTCATATACCAATGTAGCATTACTACTTTCTGAATATCCTGAGGTTGCGAAAAAATTAACACGCATTATTGCCATGGGGGGCAGTTTAAGTAGCGGTAACATGACTAGTGTTGCTGAATTTAATTGTTTTACTGATCCGCATGCCGCAGAAATTATGTATCAGTCAGGGGTTCCCATTGTAATGGTGGGACTGGATATTACCAATAAAGCCTTACTCACGCATGCAACGCTACAAACAATTGCACATTTAAATTCTACTGGAAAAATGTTGTATGATATTATTTCAGCTGATGGCGATCAGAATAATCAAGGGGTGGCCATGCATGATGTAAACACTATTTTCTATTTATTACATCCAGAATTTATTCACACTCAAGCATTTTGGATTGACGTCCAAACCACTGGACCAGCTAATGGCGCCACGGTCGGTGATATTCGCGGTGCATATCATAATGGTAAAACTAATGCTGAGGTTTGTACGGATATAGATGTGCAAGCTTTTAATAATTGGTTTATAAATGAAGTTAAGCAAATGCCATTTTAATGAAGAAATTTTGTAGTATAAATACATTAATTTGTTTAAATAATGCGAAAGATAATTGACATTCGATAATTATTTGATAATAATATATATTCATAAATAATTATCCGGAGGGAAAATATGCTTTCATTTGAAAATGACTATTCTGAAGGTGCGCATCCCCGCATTTTACAAAAACTAATGCAAACTAATATGCAACAAGAGCCTGGGTATGGTGAAGATAGTTTTACCGCCCAAGCTAAAGCAAAAATAAAATCGGCTATTGATAATCCCAATGCTAGTGTGCATTTTTTACAAGGTGGCACCCAAACTAATCAAATCGTGATTGATGCTTTGTTAAAACCTTATGAAGGGGTGATTACACCAGACAAGGGACATATTAATGTACATGAAGCTGGAGCCATTGAATATACGGGTCATAAACTATTAGCTCTGCCAACGGTAAATGGTAAATTAACTGCGGCTGAAGTTCGTAAATATTTAGAAACTTTTTACGATGATGATCACCATGATTTTATGGTATTTCCAGGAATGGTGTATATTTCATTTCCTACTGAATATGGTTTATTGTATAGCAAGCAAGAGTTGACTGATTTACATCAAGTTTGCCAAGCTTATAAAATACCGCTGTTTATTGATGGAGCACGACTAGGCTATGGCCTAATGAGTGACGAAGCCGATATCAGCTTTAAAGAGTTAGCACAATTATGTGATGTTTTTTATATCGGCGGTACTAAAACTGGAGCATTGTGTGGTGAAGCCGTTGTTTTCACTAGTGATAATGATCCTAAGCATTTTGTGACCATTGTAAAACAGCATGGGGCGCTATTAGCAAAGGGGCGTTTGATTGGAATTCAATTTTTAGAATTATTTAGCGATAATCTATATTTTGAACTTAGTAAACATGCAGATGAAATGGCTAAAATCGTTAAACAAGGTTTTTTGAAAAAAGGTTATCGTCCATATTTAGCTTCAGCAACTAACCAGCAATTCTTTATTGTAGAAGATACTAAAATTGCTGCATTAGCGAAAAAGGTTAAATTTGCTCGGTGGTTAAGATATGATGATACGCATTCAGTCATTCGCTTTTCAACTTGTTGGGCGACTACGGAAGATAGTGTAAAAGAGTTACTGACATTGATTTAAACTAAAAAGGTCATCCCCATATTAATGGTGATGACCTTTTTTATGTTTTATTCCATTTCTAGTAAAACCTTACCTACGTTTTGACCAGAATTAATATATTTGTATGCTAATTTAACATCTTCCATCTGGAAAACTTTATTGAAAGTTGGCGTTAGGGCTTGTTCATCAAACATGGCTTTTGTGTTTTGATTAAAACTTTCAATAAGTTGGTCTTTGTAGGCATCTGAACGAGATGACAACAAAGTTCCAGTAATTGTCAATCTTTTCATTATAATTTGTAGTAAATCGACTTTCTTCACTTCATTACTATCAAGATTACCAATTAGAACTAACTTACCATCAATGGCTAGTGAATCGATATTTTGTTGAAAATAGCTAGCGCCCACAAAATCTAAAATTAAGCTAACGCCTTGTTCATTTGTCAGTGTGGATACTTCTTCAGCAAAATTTTGAGTTTCATAGTCAATGGAATTATCAGCACCGTTATTAACGCATAATTTAGTTTTGTCACCACTAGAAGTGGTAATAACTTTGGCATTGGTTAAGTTTTTAGCTAATTGAATAGCAGCTAATCCAACACTACTGTCACCAGCATGAATTAATACACTTTGATTATTTTCTAATTTACCAATATTAAACAAGGCTTGATAAGCGGATAAATAACTTTCAGGAATACTGGCAGCTTGACGGTAATTAATATCATCAGGAATTGGCATAACTCGACTAGCACTTGTAGCAACGTATTCAGCGTAACCACCTTGATCTAATAGCGCAGCCACTCGTTGACCGACTGCAACTTGGTCACTTTTACTAGCAACAATTTCACCAGATATTTCAACGCCTAGTATTTTTTCATCAATTTTTTTAAAATTTTGAGCTTGAGTTAAATCAAGTTGATTAATACCAGCATTGTGGATTTTAATTAGTACCTGACCATCTACAATAGTTGGAATATCAGCATTCTCAATTACTTTACGTTTATTGACACTTTTGGATGTAATAATTTTCATAATTTATGCTCCTCTTCAATTGCTATACCTTTAACTTTAGATATAAGTGACTCAATTATCAAATAATCAGCCCCAAAAAATAAAAAAAACATTAGTTGGGTTCTTTATTTTAATATTAATAGAATCCTTGCCCAATCAGAATGGAAGGGATATCATATTTGTTATTTTTAACGAAAGCTTGTAATTGTTGTACTGATTTTTCAGCTATTTGACGATCATTAGGATTCTTAATTTGATTAGTTATTTTGTTTAGTTTATTAAAGTCGTTTTGATTTAATTTGCCACGTTCATTTTTGTCTAACATGTTTAATTCTTGTTGGATTAATGGTTTTAAGGCTTTAATTTTAGTATCTTTATGGTAGTAGTCAATAATATAATCGACACTAACGTGATATTTATTATTTTTGGAAACTAATTCGATACTTTCGGAACCAGTTGCACCACTATATACCCAAACTTTTTTAACCTTAAAGTCAATTTTGTCTTTGACGATCTTTCGAGCTATTTGTTTATTATAACCATTCTTTTGACCAAAGATTTTTAAATCATCACGAGCTGAAGAACCGATGCGATAAGCATAGCCTTCTTGTTGAAGACGATGAGTTACGGCTTTATCGACGTAAATATGTTCAACTGGCCAAGTCGTTTTACGATTGGCTTTAACGTTATGTTGATTACTTATTAATAGGGTAGCAGTACAAGCAAAAAATAAAATAATTTTAGTAATTTTCTTCATAACAATCACACTTTCTATCTATGTAACATTTTTGTAACACTTTATACATATAATTGTAATATTAATCATACAAATATACAATCCTTAACTTGTAATTCATTGCAAATAACTTATAATGAAATTCAACTGAGACAATATAGGTGGTGAACATTATGATAGAACGTATTAAGACACATCCGTTAACTAATGTTGGCACGGTTTTGTTTATCTTTTTAGCTACCATTATTTTTTCTAATTCAATTAATTTACATGGACAAATCATTAGCTTAGGCATTAGTTTCAGACGTTTATTTGACGGATTGCATGGAGTTATTCTATTGTCAGTTGCTTATGCGATTGCATCGCTCTTTAAGAACAAATTTATTTTGCTACTTTTGTATTTATATGAAATACTTCGCGTATCATTTTTTGTGACTTTAGGGATTGAAAATCTAAAGCTATCTCAATTTAATTGGTCAGCTGTACATTTCTTAATTGCTGTAGTTATTTTAATTTGCAATTACTTATTGTATATGTATGCTGAAGATGTCATAGCTTTAAAAGCTAATTTATCTGGATCGTTTTTAAAACGTTGGACTAGCTCGATAGGGAAAGTATTTAATCGCTATGGAGTTTGGCTTTTAGTCTCACTAGCAATTTACTTTTTATTAGTTTTAATATTTTAGTTTTAAAAGAAGGGTAGTTTACCTTTCTTTTTATTTTTATGTATGATAATTTTAAAGCTGTGAGACTTACTTAAGGGGAGTTAGATATTAAAAAATACATACCACACTTGTCCTTATTATTGATGATTATTATTGCGATTATTTTATTTTTCAATAGTTATTTACCTAATGTTGTTGGAGTTTATTTTAACAAAAGTAAAAACGTAGATGTTATATTATGTAAAAATCATAAGGCGCAATATATGGATGCACATGACAAAATAACTGGGACTTGGTCACAAAATCAAAAAGAAGTTGACTTAAATTTAACAAATGGTAAACATTTAGTAGGCAAAATTGAGAGCAATCGACAACTTTACTTTGATGATTTGAATTTACGTGTATCCAACGTCAATTAGAAAAAGCTTTTGCATATGCAAAAGCTTTTTTAGTTAGTATTACACTATTATAAACAAGGCGGTAATACTAATGACAAATTTAAAAAATTTCAAATCTATTTTGTGGTTTTCAATAATCGTATTTGCTACATCTATTTTAATTAATATCGCATCATCATATCTAGTTATATTGACGAAAATCCCACTATCTTTGTTGGCTTACATACAATTTATCCTTTTAATGTTGGCCTATGTTTTTTTGAATAAAAAAATAGCTATGAAAAGAATTCACATAAAATCATACTTACCATTTAAATATCAAATTATTCCATATTTGACTGCTATGTTAATGATTGTATATTTGCTTAGGCCCAATTCTCACAATGCAGAGATTACTTTCAATCAATTTTTTATTGTTAATATTGCTAACTGTGTAGGAGCGGCAATCTGTGAAGAATACTTTGTGAGAGGGATTTTATTAAAATCATTACTACAGTTGTATAAAAAAAGTGGTCGAATGGGAATTTTGTATGCCATTTTTGCAGCAAGCGTTATATTTGCTCTTTTTCACACATTTGAAGCGGTTATGACTAAGTCTTGGATTGAAATATTAGTTCCATTTTGTTTAGGTATAATTTTATGTGCAATATATATTGCTTGCGAAAGTATCATCCCATGTATAATATTTCATTTCGCATATGATTTTATGGTTTACTTTTTAAATAATAATGTAGCTGGGATAACTATTCCAGAATATATTATTATTACGTTGATTATTACTAGTATTATTTTATTGCCAGTAATGTAGCGTGGATCAATAAGCGAAAAATTTTATAAATAAAAAAGACTTACTAGTTTGGTTTATATAACTATGAATTAGTAAGTCTTTTTTAGTATATATTAATAAATTCCTTGACCTAACAATAGTGTAGGGATGGTTTCCTTTCTATTTTTAGCATATGTTTTAAGTTCATTATACGATTGCAAAGCGATTTTCTTAGCATGCTTATCAGAAACATTATCGACTAACTTACGCAATTGATTAAAACTATCTACGCCTAAGTTTTGTTTTTCATTTTTGTTAATCATGTTGAGTTCCATTTTTACGATAGGTTTTAATGCTTTTAAATTAACGTTTTTGTTGTATGCGCCGTTCAAGTAATCAGTTTGAACTTGATAGTGATGATTTTTGGAAATTAAATCAACATGTTGTGATGCGGTTGCACCACTGTAGATGGTAATTCTACTTACTTTAAAATCAGGATTTACTTTACGTAAATTTTTTAATGTATTGGAGCTAAGTGTTTTACCGTTAATATTCTTAATATCATCAGATTTAAAAGATGCCAGTTTATAAACGTAACCAGCTTTGGCTAAACGATTAGTTAATTTTTTTAAGGTATATGTTTTCTCTTTAACATATTTAACATTGTTATCAGCTTTAACCGTATGTACATTGGCAAAAATTGGGCTAATGGCTAGGGCTGACAACAAAGTGACACTAACTTTACTAAATTTATTCATGATAATGCTTCCTCTCATTTATTTATCTATAATTTATTGCTAACTTTACTGTTTGTCAATTAATCGGTTGAATTAAATTAAAATTATATTATAATTTGGTTAAATAAAAATTAAAGGAGTAAGAACATGAAAAAAATAAATTACAAATCAGATTATTACTTTACTGAGGTGGATTTAATTGTTAAATATAGAAAGTGGCAAATTATATATCAACGGGGTGCATTTATTTGACTACCCAAACATCAATGTTAATGATGGTGATGTCGTAGGTTTAATTGGGGATAATGGTACTGGTAAAACAACTTTTATCAATCAACTATGTAAGCATTTAAACGCGCAGACTATTAGCAACTTTGATGGAACCTTCGAATTAGTTGAACAAATTCAACCGATTGTAGATACTGGCAGTGGTGGTGAAATCACTAAATATGCAATTATGCAAGCCTTGCATAAGGTTCCAGCATTATTGATTTTAGATGAACCATCGACTAACTTAGACGTGGTACAGCAAAAATGGTTATCACAACAAATTAAAAACTATCATGGAATGGTTATTCTAATTACGCATGACGAAAAATTGTTAAAATTAGTCAATCGAATTTGGGCTATTCAGAATCACCAGTTATCCGAATTTAATGGAAATTACGCAACTTATTTAAAAGAACAGGCTAGCCAAAAAAATAGTCAACTAGTGGCGTATAAAGAACAAAAAAATAAGATTAACCGTTTAAAACAGCAAGTTATAAAAAGAAAGCAAGCTGCGCAACGTATTAAACATGGAAATGGTAAGAAAATGAGTTCCTCTGAATTTAAAACTTCTAAGACACGTCATGACTCAATGGAAAAAAAGATGCAAAAAAAGGCTACGGCATTAAAAACACGCATCGATAAGTTAGATAAGTTGATTCCACCTAAACATGATAAAGAAATTAAATTCATAGATCCTGCTGGTCAGCAATTTATGAAAAAAACAGTCCTGCATGTTAGGAAAATGGATGTGAAATTTAAAAAGACGACTTTAATTTCACAAGTTAATTTATCATTAAAGTATGGTGAACACGTTAATATTCAAGGTGTTAATGGAAGTGGTAAAACTACTTTTATTAAACAAATATTAGCTAGTAAGGATTACTTTAATCAGTCAATTAGCATTGGCTATTTTGATCAATTGAATCAAAACTTAGTGCTGACCCAAAGTGTTTGGCAAAACTCCATCGCTGATTCAACGCAAGATAACCAAGTGGTTTTTCACGTTCTATCAGCTTTAGGATTATTAGCGTTTAAAGATAGATTAGCAATGAATTTAAGCGGTGGCCAAAAAGTTAGACTGCAACTAGCTAAAGTTTTACTTGGGAGTCATCAAGTGATTATTTTAGATGAACCAACTAATTATCTGGATTTAAAAGCTAAACAAGCATTGATTACTTTTTTAAATAACTATCCGGGGAGCGTAATTTTAATCAGTCATGATGTTGCATTTACTAATCAAATTAAGGGTAAAACATATTTTATTAAAAATAAGCGCTGGTTAGATTCATTAAGTGTTCAAACATTTAGTAACCGCAATAAAGGTAATTTGATGGATTTAAAGTATCGATTGGATGCAATGATTCAGAATCCAGACACTGATATCGAGGATATTCGAAAAATAAGACAGCAAATCGATGATTTAACATCAGGAAGATAGATCAAGCTAGAGCAAAGGCAAATCCAATCGGGTTTGCCTTTTTATAATATTTATGATAAAAACAATACTTATAATACATAGGAGGATTAACATGAAACTAAGAAAAATTGTATATTTAGCAGCATTTACTGCTTTATGCATACTTACTTTTAATACTAAAGTAAGTGCGAGTGCAGTTCCTGAATTTGATAGTTCATACTGGACCACTCAATGGCGCTATGTTCAACTGACAGCTCCATGGAAAATTAAGCTGTCAGAACGTTATCAAGATCCAGTAAGTAAGGGATGGAGCCGTCATACGACTAAGACACGTATTTTACCAGCTGGTAGCAAGATTTATGTAACAAAATATTTGGATCACATGACAGTTAGTCTTACTCGTCCTAATTCAATTAAATCCAATGGTCTAGGTCAAAAAAGTTGGCGCTATAAAGTTAAAAACAATCTATCACTAAGACTTTTAGGCACTAAAGTTAAAACTACATCTAATTATAAACAAGCTAAGGTCAGAAATTTTTCTAATCAAACTTGGAACTATGCCAATTTGAGTGCACCTTACGGTCAACACAGTGGATTTATATTTAAAAATGAGCGGGACTTAAGCACCTATGAAAAATATCTTGATAAATACTCAGAAATTTTAGAAGCTAATGACTCTGACTTAAGCGATGCATCAAAGGAAGAACTAGATGAGTTTCATGAGGCACAACATCAGATAAAGACTTATGAAAGTAAATCCATTAGGTTAACTTCCCAAAATTCACGTTATTTAGCTCAAAAATATAAAAGTAGTATGATAAAAATTTTATATCAAAATAAAATTTATTATGCCTCTACTTATGACTTTAAACCTTATAATACAGTTGCAGAACTTGATGGAATAAGCTCTAATTTATTACCTACTGATTATCAAAACATTATAGTGCGTTTAGGTGATAAAATTAATTTGTATAAAGGATTGTCTTGGCATCAAGAGATTGGCCGATTCGACATCGTTAATTGGAAATATAATGGTTACAAATGGATTAAACAGTAACAGAAAGGCACTCGGATGAGGGCCTTTTTTATTTGCGTCGATTAGCGGATTGACGTTGATTGATGTAAATTAGTTTGGATAATTGATAAATTCACTTGAAGAACTAATCAATCAGCGATATATTGCAGTCACGAAAAATAGTGTCCAATAAGGTGATGTTAATTATGGTAAAAACTAAGCGAATGTTATCTAACTTGCTAGATTCTTTTTTTTATTTTTTATTTGATTGTTTTTTCGAACTGCTTTTCAGGCTTATCGTTAGTTTATTGTTATTTATTTTTAGGGTCATTTTTGAATTGAGATAGATTGTCAGGTGAAGAGTATGCATAAAGACCGTTTTACAATTGTAGAATTGTTGTTCGATTTATCTACTATATTGTTTGACATAATTGATTTTATTCTATCTTAAACTTATTTAATCTAAGTTTAATTAATTATATTTACGAGAATTTAAAAATATATAATTTTTTCTTTATTTAAATGTAAATTCTTTAAATTACATAAAATTAATGCAAAAATAATAATTAGATTGTCTTATATTTTAGAAGGTGCTAACTGTGAAAAAGAATATAGCTATTGTGGGAGCAGGTGTAGGTGGATTAACTACAGCAATTTATTTACAACATGCGGGGTATCAAGTTACTATTTTCGAAAAAAATAGTCGTGTCGGTGGAAAAATGGATCGCATCGAAAAAGATGGCTTTAAATTTGACACTGGTCCAACGATTGTAATGATGCCTAAGGTTTATGATCAACCATTCAAAGATACGGAGGTTGATCCACGCGATTACTTTACAATGCAAAGAGTTAATCCATTTATGGATATTAAGACCGGTAATAAAACCATTCCTTTATCAACTGATTTAGTAGATTTAACGAATGAATTTGAAAATGTCGACGAGTCCGAAATGCTAGGATTTTTGAAGTATCTAACAGATATTTATGAAAAATATTTAAATGCTAAAGATAACTTTATTTATAAAAGTTTTCGTTCACCTAAAGATTTTTTCAATCCTAAGACTCTATGGCAAGCATATAAATTAAAAACCTTTTCTTCTTCGTATGGAGCGATTCAAAAGTATATTTCAAACACTAATTTACAATATTTATTGTCATTTCAAACTTTATACATAGGCATTTCACCATTTAATGGTCCTTCAATTTATAATATTATCCCCATGATTGAGCTATTATATGGAGTTTGGTTTATTAAAGGGGGAATGTCTGCGTACGCTGATGCTCTACTAAAACGCTATTTAGAACTAGGCGGTCAAGTTAAATATGACAGTCCCGTTAGTCAAATTGTGATTAATGCTAATCGTGAAGCTACAGGGGTATTAGTAGATGGTGATAAATATAATTTTGATGGAGTAGTTGCTAATGCTGACTTTCCATATGTTATGAATAATTTATTGGACGTACCAGAAAAATACAAAACTAAGTATACTAAAACCAAAGTGGATCAAATGGATTATTCAATGTCTTGTTTCATGTTGTATTTAGGAGTGGACAAAAAATATGACCGCTTAAGATTACATACCATCAAAATGGCTAAAGATTTTAGTAAAAATGTTGAGGAAATTGATAATGGGAAACTGCCATCTGATCCTTCCTATTACATCTATAACCCAAGTTGTTTAGATGATTCATTTGCACCTAAAGGACAGTCATCTTTATATATTTTGGTTCCGGTGTCCAACTTACAAAAATATGACAAATGGGATGACTATAATAGCGATAACTTTGAAGAATTTATTATTAAAAAAGTTCAAAATGAGTTAGGTTTAGATAACTTGGGAAGTCATATCGTTACTAAGTGTCGTTTCACTCCGCGAACTTTTGCAAGTAGATATAATAGTAAATTTGGCACTGCTTTCGGGCTAAAGCCAACCCTAATGCAAAGTAACTATTTTAGACCACATAACAAAGCTGCTAGAATTAAAAACTTATACTTTACTGGAGCTAGTACGCATCCTGGAGCGGGGGTGCCTATCGTGGTCACTAGTGGATATCTGACAGCTAATGAGTTAAAAAAGGATTTGAAGCCCAATGAATAAAGCTGAAAAAATTTATCGATACACTGATGGAATGGAAGAGAGTAAACAAGTTATCAAAGCCAACTCAACTACTTTTTACTATGCTTTTTCTAAATTACCAGACTATCGTGCTAACAGTATATTTGTTTTATATCATTTTTTAAGGCAATTAGACGATTTTGCTGACCATCACAAAGCTGCTAAATTTAATGCTATGGTTGACGTTTGGTATAGCATTAAAGCTAATTCGCCAGAGACACAGTTAGGTCGCAATTTATGGAATGTTTTTGACGTTTTTAATTTGCCATTCTATGACATGAATCAAATGATTGCAGGACAAAAAGCTGATTTATATGGAGTTAAAATTCAAGATATTAATGATTTAAATCGTTATTGTTATCAAGTTGCAGGAACAGTAGGACAATTAATTATGCCCATTTTGACTGATTACGATATTTCTAAGATTTACGAAAATGTCAATCACATTGGGATAGCTATGCAAATTACTAACATCATTCGTGATGTCAAAGAAGATGCTCTGTCTGGTAGAGTATATTTACCAACTAAGTTGATGGAAGTTTTTCACGTTAAAAAAGAAGACTTACTAAAAGAGCATGCCGACAAAAATTTAAAAGCATTATTAAAGTATTTGGCAGACTATGCAAACGATTTATACAAGGACAAAAAAGTAGTTTTAAACTTTATTGATAATCGTAATGCCAAGGTGTCTATTAGTTTAGCTATTGATGGATATCATAAAATTTTAACTAACATTGAAAAAAGAGACTATGATGTTTTAGACAGTCGTGTTTATGTTAATAAGGCTAGTAAGTTAATGCTATACTTAAAAAATTCAATATTTCAGTAGAAAAGAACTAAACTGATAGTTCTTTTTTATTTTTTCGTTTTATTATAACTTTAGTGTTATAATTTTATGTTGTATAAATTATATTGGAGGGGTTTATTTTGAATAATTATTTTAAGTTATTCTTTTTAAGCTTGTTATTGCCTTTTATGTTCGTAATTTCTGCACATGCAAATAACAAGCCACAAAAATTGGTATCAGTAGTTAAAGCTGATTACCAAATTCATCAAGGTAAGTTTAGTAATAGTTCAGCTAAACAAGTTTTTCATCGTGACTTTTTAGTAAAAAAAGCTTTTACTAGCAATAATCAAAAATACTATTGGCTAGTTTCATTAAAAAAACATTCAGAAATTGGTTACATTAACAAAAGAGCTACCGCTACTGAGAATCAAACTAAACTGTTAAAGGTTCCTTACATAAGTCAATATAAACCAGTTTTTGCACCATGGGGATGTGCAGCTACTTCGATGGCAATGCTATTAGGGTCTCGTGGAAAACATGTTGATTTAAAATATGCGCAAAATCATTTGCCAATGCAACCTACACCTGGAGGTCAAAAAGGTAATGTATATACTGGAGCTGGGTTTGGATATGTAATTAAACCCGGTGCATTAGCTAATTATGCTAAGAAATGGTCAAAAGATGTTTACAATATTTCAAGTGCTAAATTAAGTGTAAACAACATTAAAAAATATGTTCAAGGTGGTCAACCAGTTTTATTTTATGGATTTTCTTCCTATCAAAAGCCAGGTGACTACGTCAGAAATCATTGTAAAGTTATTACTGGTTATAAAAATCACCAATTTAGAGTTAATGATCCACTATACTATTCTAAACACGCTAAAGCTGGTGCCGGTGGTAAAAATATGAAGTACGACCGAGGAGCTATTGCTTGGGAACCATTATCCGCTTTTAGTAAAGAATACAATCGCAAGGCTATAACAATTCAATGAAAATAAAAAACCTTAAACATACTTGTTTAAGGTTTTTGTTTTATTTGTAGATTAGTATAGCTTGATATGGTGATAGGGATGTTATTGAAATAGGTTCACTATATTTATTTTGATAGTTATCTATTTGGATGGTACCTGAAAATGCTTTGCTGAAATTTTGATTACTGTTGCTTAGATTTACTAAGACGTTCATTGAATGCTCATCATTACTTAGTTGATAAGCTACAACATCTTGTTGAACGTCTTGGATAGGTTTGAATTCACCATTGGTCAGTAAAGTTTTTATGGCTGGTTGATGATGAATATTACTCATTTCACGATAAAAGTTTAAAACAGAATTAGAATCATTAGTTTCAGCTTCCACGTTAATATCAACACGTTGATTACCCATTGGTAGCCAAGGCGTATGCTGAGAAAAACCACCATATACTGAATCATCCCATTGCATGGGTGTTCTAGCATTATCACGTGATTTGTTATTAACAATTTGTAAAGCTTTATCAGCATTTACACCATTTTCAATTGCTAAGTGGTAATTATTAATCGAAGAAATATCATTAAATTCATCAATCGACTGACGCTTAAAGTTTTTCATGCCTAGTTCTTGACCTTGATAAATGAAGGGGGCACCAGGTAAGAAGAAATACATTAATCCTAGTGCTTTAGCCGCTTTAGGTGATTGTGCAGCTGTGTCTTTAATTAATTTAGATAAAACACGTGGTTGATCATGATTTTCTAAGACATTGGCGTACCAACCATCAGCAGCTTTGATGCCCTTTTGACCCTTGAAAATGATATCTTTTAAATCTTGAATAGACCAGTTAGGCTGTCCACGGAACCACTCGTCAACATCTGCAACATCAATGTTCATATAGTTAAAATCAAATATCATGGAGAAGTAGCCATTTGGACCAACGAATTTTTTAAGGTCGTCAGCTTTTAGGCCATATGCTTCACCAATAGTTACCGCATCATAGTTCGCAAAAGTATGTTCATACAAATCATCTAACAATTTATCGACACCAGGACGATTGCGCCCCTTACGAACTACTGAACCTAAGCCATCGTCTGCATCAGGACTAATATTAGCCCAATCTAAATCCTTTTTGATGTGTGTGATGGCGTCAATTCTAAAACCACTAATGCCCTTATCAAGCCACCAATTAATCATTTTATAAATTTCTTGGCGTAAAGCAGGATTTTCCCAATTTAAATCCGGTTGTTGTTTCGCAAAAGTATGGAAATAAAAGGTTCCTGGCTCGTTAGGCACTGGTTCCCAAGTAGATCCACCGAAAATAGAGCGCCAATTATTAGGGGCTTTACCGTTATCGGTATGCTTAAAAATGTAATAATCACGATATTTACTATTGGGGTCTTTTAGGGCGGCTTTAAACCATGCATGTTGGTCAGAAGTATGGTTAACGACCAAGTCCATAATAATGCCAATGCCTAATTTTTTAGCTTTAGCCAACAGTTCATCAAAGTCTTGCATGGTACCAAAAATAGGGTCAATTGCTTTGTAGTCAGCAATATCATATCCCATGTCGACCATTGGCGATTTGTAAATGGGTGAGAGCCAGATATTATCTACATTTAAACTTTTAATATAATCTAGTTTTGAAATGATTCCTTGAAGATCACCAATACCATCACCGTTGGAATCTTTAAATGAACGTGGATAGATTTGATAGAATACGTCATTTTTCCACCATTGTGTATTTGTCATATTTTAATCACCTTAATTATTTATTTAACTTAATCCTACCAAGATTACACGTTATATTCATGTAATAAGACTACAAATTATTTTTTAAAACGTTAATTAATTGTATTTGACTAGGAGTTAAAAATTGATGTCTACGATAAACTAAACTGGTGATGAATTGGGGAGCATTAGCATCTAATAGGGTTAATTTTTTAATGTCATATGCATCAGTATTCACAATCCGTGTAAAAAATCCAATGCCTAAATTTCGATTGATTAACTTCATAAGCATATTAATGTCATTGGATTTAAAGATAATTTTAGGGTGAAAATTATTTTGCTGTGATAACTGGGTAAATGCCTGATTATGAATGAAATTTTGTTTAAAAAATACAAAGTTCTCATTAACCAGGTCTTTAAAACGGATTTGATTATATTTAGCTAGGGGATGTTTATTTGATACATAAATACAAAAAGGTTGACGTTCAATTTCACTAGCAATTAAATCATCATCCTTAATTGGAGTGATTGAACCTAATAGGCTTAAATCAATCGTTCCCTCATGAATAGCTTTAGTTAAACTGACTGAACCAGCTTCAACCGTGGTTAATCGATTTAGGATTTGTGCATCCGCTAGCTCTTGACAAATCTTTGAAAAATAATGATTTTCAATAATAGGCGGTAAACCTAACACTAATTGCTCACGATTAATGCGATCGATTTCTTTTTGTGCCAAAGTTAATTCGTTTAAAATGATTTGACTACGCTTGAATAGTTGCTGACCGCTAGTAGTAATTTCCAATGTGTTGTGTTTACGATCGCGAATAAATAAGGTAGTGGAGAATTCTTTTTCTAAGCGCTTGATTGCAGTGGTAATCGTTGGTTGTTGAACTTTAAAATGCTCAGCTACTTTAGAAAAATTTTTAATTTCTACTAGACATGTAAAGTATGCTAAATCTTTAGTGTTCATAATGGCTCCTGTAATATCGGTATTTTAGCATTAATTATAAAATAAATTTATAGTTATCAACAAATTTGACTATAAGCTTAGCCTGGATTTAAGGTAATTATATACAAGCCATTGGAGGAATTTATAAGATGAACAAATCAGCTAGTGAAATTTTAAATAATCCTTTTTTAAATAAAGGGACCGCATTTACATATCAAGAACGTCGTGAGTTAGGTCTAATTGGAACCTTACCTAGTCAAGTTCAAACTTTAACGCAACAATGCCATCAAGCATATGCACAATTTAAAAGCAAAAGCAGTCGTTTGGAACAACGAATTTTTTTAATGAATCTATTTAACGAAAATCGCACGTTATTTTTTAGTTTAATGGATAAACATTTAGTTGAATTCATGCCCATTGTATATGATCCCGTAGTGGCAGAGTCCATTGAACAGTACAATGAAATCTTTTTGAACCCACAAAATGCCGCCTTTATTTCTGTAGACCATCCTGAAGATATCGAAACTACTTTAAAAAATGCGGCCGATGGTCGAGATATTCGTCTAATTGTGGTAACGGATGCAGAAGGAATATTAGGTATTGGTGATTGGGGAGTTAACGGAGTCGATATTGCAATTGGTAAATTAATGGTTTATACGGCCGCGGCCGGTGTTGATCCATCCCAAGTTTTAGCAGTTAGTATTGACGCTGGAACTAATAATCAGCAGCTATTAGATGACCCCTTATATTTAGGTAACCGTCATAAGCGAATTTACGGTGATAAATATAATCAAGCAATTGACCAATTTGTTCAAGCTCAACAAACATTATTTCCAGAAGCATTGCTACATTGGGAAGACTTTGGTCGCAGTAATGCCCAAGCAATTTTGGATAAATATAAAAATAAACTAGCTACCTTTAACGATGACATTCAAGGAACTGGGATGGTAGTATTAGCCGGAATTTTAGGTGCTTTAAACATCTCACATGAAAAAATTACTAATCAAAAGATATTGATTTTTGGTGCTGGAACTGCTGGAATGGGCATTGCTAATCAAATTTTAGATGAACTAGTTCAAGCCGGATTATCTGTAAATGATGCTAAAAAGTGCATTTATGCGGTAGATAAGCAAGGGTTATTATTTAACGATACACCGGATTTAACGCCGGCTCAAAAAGACTTTGTCCATCAACGTAATGAATTTGCTAATGCTGACCAGTTAAACAATTTATATGAAATAGTTAAAACTGTTCATCCAACCATTATGATAGGAACCTCTACTCAACCAGGCGCTTTTAATGAATCAATTGTAAGGGAAATGGCTATGCACACTAAACGACCAATTATTTTCCCATTATCTAATCCAACAAAACTAGCGGAAGCTAAAGCTCAAGATTTATTAGAGTGGACTGACGGTAAAGCATTGATTGCTACTGGAATTCCAGTAGACGATATTGAATATCAAGGGGTTAAATATCAGATTGGTCAAGGCAATAATGCTTTAATGTATCCAGGTTTAGGGTTTGGCTTAATTGCTTCTACGGCTAAAATCTTAAATTCACAAACCCTTTCTGCTGCTTGTCACGCATTAGGTGGCATTGTTGATGCAACTAAACAAGGGGCTGCAGTGCTACCACCAGTATCTAAAATTACAGAGTTTTCTCAAAAGATTGCTGAAGTAGTGGCACAAAGTGTAGTAGATCAACACTTGAACAGGGAACCCATCGATGATGTAAAACAAACAATTGCCAACATGAAATGGTATCCCAAATATTAGTTATTAAAAAACCACTCAGCTGATGAATTGCTGAGTGGCTTTTTTACTATGAATTTAGAATACTTATTCATTTAGTCTAATGACTTGATTGTATTTATTTAATTGTGTTTTAGAAACTTTATGTGATACTTCAATTAAAGTTTTTGAAGAGTTCAGTAAGTAATTAGAAACTTTGTCTGCAGTTTCTTTGTCTAATGCTGATGTGATCTCATCAGCTAAAATCAATGAACGATTAGACAATATACCTCTTGCAATTTCTATTCTTTGCAATTGACCACCTGATAAGTTATCACCGTTCTTGCCAACTCGATAATCTAATCCTTTGGTTTGTACCATACTTTCTAATTGTGCGAAACGAATAGCTTCTTTGATTTGTTGTTTGCTATAATGATTTCCCATAGTTATATTGAACAGAATTGTATCATCGAATATAAATGGCTTTTGCTTAATTAAGGCTACAGAACTTCTTAGTAATGAACTATTAGCTAAATTTCCATTAATAATATATTCACCATTATTAAAACTAAGAAATCCAGCAATTGCTTTTAACAAAGTAGATTTGCCATATCCAGAAGGAGCTAGTATCAAAACCTTATCACCCATATTAATATTTATATTTAAATTACTAAGAATTGTTTTCCCTTGTAAACTAATTGCACCATTTTTAATACATAATGATTTAAAATTAAGTTTTTTAATTGATTTATTAACACTTGTATCATGAATAGATTTTAATAAATCACTGGTTTGCTTAGTAGTTTTTCTTTCATTTATTGAATTAAAAATATTCAAAAGTGGGTTAATTAAATTGTTAGAAATTTGAATTATAGCTATAAGTTGTCCAACTGCTAAGAAACCTTGAAGTACTCTTAGAATTCCAAAACCAATTGCTAAACTTAAAATTGACAAATTAGCAACTGAACTAGTTGTGTAGTTACTTACGCCCACTGTAATGTTCATATTTTTAAGTGCTTGTTCTAGTGCTCTAGATGATTTACTGAAATGTTGATTGGCTGCTTTTTGAGCCTTATAGTTCACGATGGTATCAATTCCAGAAACATAGTCATTGACTGTTCCCATGTATTCACTATTTTTATTTGACCAATTTTTAGATCTATTAGCAATTTTTTTAGAGAACATTTTAGATACAAATAATGGCAAAAATGAAGCAATTAAAAAAATAATAATTGTTGCATAGTCTATAAAGAGTCCATATCCAAGAGCAAATAAAAACATCAAGGAATTTAAAATTATAGATAGTTCGTTGACTAGTCCTTTTGTTTCTAGTTGTTTTAAATCATTTGTCATTAGGGATGCATAAGCTTTAGACGATTTGTCTAACCTATTGTTTAGTAAATAATTAAATAATTTCTTTTTTATATTTTCATTACAGCTTTGAATTAATTCATTCTTTGCTTTGTTTAAAATAATGTTTATTAGAAGTAAAACTAACATTCCAAATATAGAGAAAAATACGTTCCATAACAAGTTTCTATAACTGCCCTTTATTGCTATAGTAATGAAGTTATTAATTACCCAAGCAGAAAAAACACCTTCCGTGCTAGCTAAAACAGAAAATAATATCGTAGTAAAAAACCATTTTTTATTGCCATAAATATATGTATTCATATAATAATCACCAACTATTTATAAAATTATTATCTAACTAAAAATTATAATAAGATTAATTTTTGATTAGAAAAGTTAGTGATAGTATACTCTACATTTAAAAAAATAAAAAACTTTTTTTGATATTTTGGCGAGGAAACACGTTCTTTTAAGGACGTGATGAATCGCCTATTATTTTGCACTAAACACACATGGTTAGATAAAATAGTGTTATAATGATTGTATGAAAGATACTAAAAGAATTACATATGGTAGAACATCTGTCTTTAACTTAAATTATCACATCATATGGGGAACTAAATACCGCAATCGAGTTCTAAAAGGAAACGTTGAGATTGTATTAAAGAAAACATTACTTGAGATTGCTTTAAAATACGGTTTTAGTATTGACCATATGGAAGTTGGTAAAGACGACTATATTCACTTATTGGTCAGCGCACCACCAAAGCTATCTGTAACTAATATTGTAAGGTGGCTTAAAGGAATTAGCGCATGGCGGTTATTCCACGAATGCAATGAGTTACAAAATAGTTATTGGAAAAAAGCCAATCGTCATTTGTGGTCTCCCAGTTACTATGTTGAAAGTATAGGGACAACAAACCAACGAGCTGTATCTAAATATATTGATGACCAACGTGCAAAGGAAGTGAAATTAGATGACTCTACGAGCCATTAAAACACGGATATATCCTAATTTAGCGCAACAATCTAAGATTATTTTTAATTTTGGTTGCTGTCGTTTCGTTTGGAATCAATTACTTAATATGCAAATTGAACGATACAACAATGGTGGGTCATACGTTAATGAATTTGATATGAACTACTTAATTAAGTGTCTAAAACACGAATATCCATTCTTGAAGCAGGCTGAATCAACTAGCTTATTACATGTTAGCCGTGATTTAAACCAAGCCTTTCAAAAATTGTTTAAAGAACACACTGGTTATCCTAAGTTTAAATCACGTAAGTTTCCTAAGCAGAGTTACAAATCAAACTCAGTTAATCACAACATCCAACAGCTCAATAACTGTCTAAAATTACCTAAATTAGGAAAAATCCCTTTTAAAGCAGGACACCAAATTAAAGGTAAGATTAAGAATGTTACTATTAGACTGTCCGCAACGGGCAAGCATTATGCCGTTGTACTAGTTGATGTAGATATTTCTAAGTTGCCCACTACCAACCAATCTGTAGGTGTTGATATGGGTGTCGCAGACTTATTAGTTACTAGTGATGGTGTTAAATATCCAACGATACGCTTTGATAAAATGTTATCTCATAAAAAACATTATTGGGAAAAACGGCTTGCTCGCAGAAGATTACATGCCATTAAGGAAATTGCATGGGATAAGCACAACAAGGTATTAGAGCCTCGTAACTTATCAGATTTTAGCAATTATCTCAAAGCTAAACATATGGTTGCCTTGTATAACGAAAAAA
>NZ_BPLL01000010.1 GCF_019656235.1 Apilactobacillus xinyiensis
GAACACAGTAGTTAAGCTTCTGTACGCCAAGAGTAGTTGGAGGATCGCCTCCTGCAAGGGTAGGACGTTGCCACGCTCATTATGAAAAGCTTTCGATTTATTTCGAAGGCTTTTTGTTTAATATGCCGTTTTAGCTCAGGAGGTAGAGCGTTTCCATGGTAAGGAAGAGGTCCCGGGTTCAAATCCCGGAAACGGCTTAATAAAAATATAAAAAGGTTTCCCTAATTTAATTAGAGAAACCTTTTTTACATTTTATAATCTATAGTAAAGTCAGCTTTGCTTTTCTTTATAATATTAGAAACTTCACCAATGCTTATCAATGTTAGTGTGTGCATTGCTCTTGTTATTATGGTATATAAAGTTCCAAGTAATTTTTTATCATTACTGTAGTTATTTTTAGAAATATTCCAAGCAATAACATTATCAAACTCTAAACCTTTGGCTAAATAGACTGGCATAATAACGTTTTGGTCTGGTAAAGATCTGTCTTTATCAGACATTAAATTAAGATCTATTTTATTGTATAAATTGCTATATAATTCTTTTGCTTCTTTCATGTTTTTGGTTATTATAGCTACATTTTTTTCCGCATTCTTAATTCTATTTATTAAATCATTTAGTGCAAGATTGTAGTTCTTTCTAATAATTATTTTAGGAATTTCTCCTCTACGGTTAAAAGCTTCTATTTCATTTCCATTAGGTAAAATAGATTTAGCTAAATTTGTTATTTCGTAAGTTGAACGATAGGAACGATTTAGTTTAATTAATCTTGAACGTTTTGTTTTAAACGCAACATTTAAATTATTTAATAACTCTTCTGGTTTTTCTACTTTTTTAAATAATGCTTGTTCACTGTCACCAATTAAATTCAATTTAGCATTTGGAAATGAATGTTTTATATATGTTAATTGAGCTATTGAATAGTCTTGCATTTCATCTATAAATAAATACTTAATCTTGTGATTTTGTCCGTCACCAGTTAACAATGATCTTAAGTATAGTATTGGCGCTACATCATCTAATGATATTTTATGAAATTCTAGTTTATTGGAAAAATTGTCTATCTCGTCACTATATATGTTTTCAGTACTTAAAAAGTTTAAATATTGAATATAAGGATCGAAGAAATTTCCATTAAAAATGGCATCATATATTTTTTGCAATTTTTTTCTGACAATGCTTTTAGCAATGTGATTTCTTTCATCGATTTCATCTTGAAACATCGAAATTTGGTAATCTTTCAGTAAATCATGATATTGTTCGGAACTAAGATTATCAATTTCTTTATCAACCCATGGTTCTTTTATAGATTCATTTATTAAGTTTTTTAACTCTTTAATTAGAGTGTTTTTAGTATTCAAAAACTTATCTTGGCTTTTCATTAATTTTGGTAATTTGTCATAAATATTTTTAATATGCTTTTTACTAAAATAAACTTCGCCATCTAAAGTTAGATTATTAAAAGCAATATCTGAACTTTTAATGTTTTCACAGTATTTTTCAATTGCTTTTGTAAAGTTATAACTACCTTTTATTTCTGATAAATTACTATCAAGTTTATTATTGGAACTACTACTTTCATATTTATCAAAGATGGTTTCAACTTTTAACCCTTCTAAACGATGTGATACAAACTCAGAAAATGTTACTTGTTGCATATTTCTTTCACCTAAACTAGGTAAAACATCTGAAATGTATCTAGCAAATAATTTATTAGGGGAGAATAATACTATTTGATCAGCATCTAGTGAATCACGACTGTGATAAAGTAAAAATGCAATTCTTTGTAATAACGTAGAAGTTTTTCCGGAACCGGCGACACCTTGAACAATTAATAAGTCACTTTTGGTATCTCTAATAATGTCATTTTGTTCTTTTTGAATTGTGGAAACAATATTTTGCATCTTTTCATCATTATGTTGACCTAAAACGTTTTGTAACATTTCATCTCCAACCGTTTCATTAGTATCAAAAACGTTTTTAATTTTACTATCTTTAATAGAAAACTGTCTTTTCTTTTTCAAATCAGTTTTTTGAATTCCTACAGGAGTTTGATAACTTGTTTCACCTAATGTTCCATTGTAATAAATACTAGAAATAGGAGCTCTCCAATCGTATACTAAAAAGTTTTGATCTTTATCTACAAAAGAAGAAGTGCCAATATATAGTTTTTCAATATCTGGATCGTCATCATCTTGAATATCAATTCTTCCAAAGTAAGGAGAATTAGCTAAATCCTTTAATTTTTTTAATTGATTGTTGATAATACTTTCATTTTCTACCACTCTATTAACTAATCCACGTTGTTGTTGTAAATCAGCTGATGTTTCAATTCGGTCATCTACTTCAAAGTAGTTAACAGAGGTATTATTGCTGTAATTAGTCTGAACATTTTTAGTTTCTTGTTTAGCTTTTTTGTATTCTTCATTAGTAGTAATAATTTTTTGCTTAATTTTATTTACTACTGAATCCACTCTGTCTTGTTCCAATTTAACTTCTTTAGGACTCATTTTCTACCTCCATTATTTTATTAAATTCGCCCAACTATTCTAGTGATTAAAAGTTGATATGTCAATAATTATTGCTTTGACATCAATAATTAAATCCAGTAAAATGTAAATGATTATACAGTAGTGGAACCAACTAAACAGAGAGATTATGTATAGCTGAAAAATAATCTGGTAACATGAATTGGAGATTAAAAAGGGTAGTTCCCGTATCACTAAAGTGGCAAATTATAATTTGCAATTTAGGTGGTACCGCGTTTCTAACGTCCTATTGGTTTTATTTCCAAGGGGCGTTTTTCTTTTTATAGGAGGATGATATATATGACAGACAAAAAAGTTATTTTAACGGGTGATCGTCCAACAGGAAAGTTGCATATTGGTCATTACGTTGGTTCATTAAGAAATAGAGTTCAACTACAGAATTCAGGAAATTACGACACTTATATCATGATTGCTGATATGCAAGCTTTGACTGATAATGCTCGTGATCCTGAAAAAATTAGACATAGTTTAATTCAAGTTGCACTTGATTATTTAGCAGTTGGGATTGATCCTAAGAAATCAACTATTTTAGTTCAATCACAAATACCTGCACTAAATGAACTTACAATGCATTATTTAAATTTAGTTAGTGTTTCACGTTTGGGTAGAAATCCAACAGTTAAAAATGAAATTCAACAGAAAAAATTTGGCCAAAGTGTTCCAGCTGGATTCTTTATTTATCCAGTAAGCCAAGCAGCTGATATTACTGCCTTTAAAGCCGATACTATTCCTGTTGGTGAAGACCAAGAGCCTATGCTAGAACAAACCCGTGAAATTGTTAGAAGTGTTAACGGAATATATGGTAAAGACATTTTAGTAGAACCAGAGGGATACTTTCCACCTAAGGGAATGGGACGTATTCCAGGGTTAGATGGCAATGCCAAAATGAGTAAATCTCTAAATAACGCTATATATTTATCTGATGATGAAGACACGATTAGACAAAAAGTTATGTCTATGTATACTGATCCAAACCATATTCATATTGAAGACCCTGGTAAAGTAGAAGGAAATACAGTTTTTACTTATCTTGATATTTTTGCAGAAGATAAGGATAAAGTTAATGACTTAAAAGCTCAATATCGTCATGGCGGTCTAGGTGATGTTAAAATCAAAAAATACCTAAATGAAGTTTTACAAGCACATTTAAAACCAATTAGAGAACGCCGTGAAGAATATGCTAAAGATGAAGCAGCTGTTTATGACATCTTAAAACAAGGTAGCGAAAAGGCTAACCTTGTGGCAAATAAAACTTTGCAAGAAGTTAGAGATGCAATTGGAATTAACTATTTCGGCTAATCTTTAGTTACCAGAGAGGGGGATTGGATGGATAAATTAGTGGTTGTGGATGTAGGTTCTAATTCCGTAAGAATGTCTATCTATCAAATTAATAAATATGGTAACTATCAAGAAATCAAACGTATGAAAAGCGATAGTCGTCTTTCTGAAAATATGGGATCTGGTAAAATTTTAAAACCTGCCGCAATTAATAGAACCATTCAAGCTCTTCATTCATTTAAAAATGTATATAAAAGAATGAATAATATAACTGTTTTGTCTATAGCTACCGCAGCAGTTAGACAAGCACGTAATCAAAAAATATTTTTAAATAAAGTAGAAAAACAACTTGGTTTAAAAATAAGAGTTTTATCAGGAAATGAAGAAGCATATTACGATTATTTAGGTGTTATTAATCGAGTTAAGATGAATGATTATTTGTTAGTAGATATTGGTGGTGCCAGTATCGAATTAGTACGAGTACGTGGTAAAAAACGTAAGAATTTAATTAGTTTGCCAATTGGTGCCGTTAATATTTCTGAACGATTTCATCTAGATGGTCTTCCTTCAGCAGCAGATTTGTTTAACGCTCAACGTTTTTTGAAAAGAATATTTCATCAAGTTCCATGGTTGCAAAAAGCTAGTCATTATCAATTGGTAGTTTTAGGTGGGGCAGCTCGAACTTTAGCGCGAGTAAATCGTTATCGTCAACACTTTGGTTATAGTGATAATTTAAATGGTTATCATCTTAATCAGCATCAAATTTTTACGACTTATGAAAATTTGTTAAGTAGAAATTATCATAGTAGACAAACGATTCCAGGAATAGAAAAAGATAAAGCTGATATTATTGTCGGGGGATTGTTACCTTTGATTACTTTAATTGATGAGTTAGACTCTAGAAGAATAGTTTTTTCTGATGGTGGAGTTCGTGAAGGTTTAATTAACGAATATGTTGATAAATATTATAAACACAATTAATTGGGGTTTTTAGTTCGATTTGAATTAAACCCCTTTTTTAATAATTTATATTTAAGTATTATTTAATTATAAATGTTATTATTAGCCTATATAAAGCGATAATGGGGTGTGTTCAAATGACTGAATTTAGACATTTTTATACTAAAAACTATAAAGATAGATTAAACATAATAAGTAAATTTTCCAATATCGATGCCCAATATGTAAACGAACAAACTGATTTTAATGCCATTAATGATAATTTAATTGAAAATTATGTTACCGATTATTCACTACCAGAAGGTGTATGTGTTAATTTAAAGGTAAATGGTAAGACGTATGTGGTACCAATGGTAACTGAAGAACCATCTGTGATTGCTGCAGCTAGTAATGGAGCTAATTTGTTAAGCTCATTTGATGGAATTCAAGCAGATGTTGATAAACGTTTGTTAACGGGTCAAATAATTATTAAAACTAATAATTATAATTTATTATATGGATATGTTAATAATCATATTTCTGATATTATAAAAATTGCGGATGATGCACATCCTTCTATTTTAAAATATGGTGGTGGAGCTAAAAAAATAAGTATTCGTCGGCTTGATGATGATTATTGCTCTATCGACTTATCAGTAGATGTTGCTGAGGCCATGGGTGCAAATATTATTAATACAATGTTGGAAGCGGTGGCAGGTTTCTTAAGTAATCGCTATGGTGATAACATTTTGATGAGTATTTTGTCTAATTATGCGACTGATAGTTTGGTTAAAGTCCGTGGAACGGTTAAGTATGAAAAGCTATCACAATCAAACGGTTTACAGATAGCTCATAAAATTGCTGAGGCTAGTCATATTGCACAAATAGATCCATATCGTGCTACTACACATAATAAAGGTATTATGAATGGGATTGATGCAGTTGTTATCGCAATGGGAAATGATTGTCGTTCGATCGAAAGTGCTGCACATGCCTATGCTGCTAATAACGGCAATTATCATGGATTAAGCACCTGGGTTGTTGACGATGATAAACGAGAGTTAATTGGTGAAATGACCCTTCCATTACCATTAGGATATGTAGGCGGAGTTACCAATGTTTTTCCTAAAGTCAAATTAAATCAGCAAATGGCACAAGTTAATTCTGCTAAGGAGCTAATGAAAATAACTGCTGGAGTTGGATTGTCACAAAATTTGGCAGCTTTAAAAGCATTAGTGACCGATGGAATTCAAAAAGGTCACATGCATTTACAACTTAAATCATTAGCCATGAGTGCAGGTGCTAATGCTGATCAAGTTAAAAATGTAGTTAAAGAGTTAAGATTAATAAAACATCCAAGCTTATCTGATGCTAAGCTAATATTACAAAAAATTAATAAAGGTGAATAAAAAATGGAAATTGATTTAAATAAAGATACACAAAGTTTAATTAATGTTGTAAACAGATTCTTTCCCGGAAAAGTGACCGTACAATTCGTAGGTCAACTACAATCCGGATATGTTCGTCATGATCAAGCACAAGTAGTGCAAGATGGCGAAAATATCTATATTCAAGTATCTGATTTATCAGCACCAAATTACACTGCTTCTCATGAGTTATTGCATGTTTTAATGACTTTAAGAGGTTTTCCACAAATATTTTTCAGTTTAACTTCTGGTGACGAAAAATTAGATGAACAACTACAAATTATGGGGACTGAATTATTCGATATCGTTTCACACATTGTAGTGGTGTCAGAACAACGAAAACATAATTTAATAAATGAAAATATCGAAGAAATGTATCTAAAGGGAATTAAGAACACTATTAGACCAGAACCAGAAAAATTAGATAATGAAATGGAACTACGTCTATTAACTTTAATTGATGCCCATGTTTTTTATGGCGACACATTTGATGAAAAAGTTCGTGATATCTTAGAAAAAGATTATCCGGTTGCATTAAAAGCATCGGATGAAATTTATAAAATAATTACTGAAAAACCTACTGATTCACCTTTTGGATTGCGTAGAAACGTGGTGAAATTATTCAGAGCTTTTGATGAACAATTGAAAGCCTGGGGACTTCCAGCTTTGCATAATAATGATTTTACAACTGTTTCCAGTGTACTTTCTGAACGTCAACTAGGATTAAAAGTTAATCAGATGTTTGAAATATTCCATTCAGATTTACATGAAATGAAAACTCAACGTCGTGCTTATGTAGGATTTAATAAAACTGATAATCAAAATTCGTTTGTTATTCCTGCACCTACCGGAATGGAAGATAGTCCAGCTTATTTTAAGAAGATATACGATAAAAGTGTAAAAGAATTATTTAAGGACTTACAAATGCCCTATATTATTAGAAAATAATTTTAGGAGGAACGTTATATGAATAGTGATATTCAATCAATGTTTAATGATGCTAAAAAGATTGTATTTTTGACTGGGGCAGGGGTATCGACTCCATCAGGAATTCCTGATTACCGTTCTAAAAATGGTTTATACTCATCTTCAGCACAAGGTAAACCGGCAGAATACTATTTAAGTCATTCTTGTTTAGTTAACGAACCAGAAACCTTTTATCAGTTTGTTAAAACAAACATGTACTTTCCTGAAGCTAAGCCTAATGTGATCCATGAAAAGCAGGCTGAATTTACTCAAATGGGAAAAGCCTCAATCATTACACAAAATGTTGATAATCTTTATAAAGTGGCAAATGCTAAAAATTTGATTGAATTTCATGGTAATTTATATAATGTTTCATGTGAACGTTGTCATAAAACAGTGGCTTGGCAAGATTATTTAAATACCCCAGTACATGCTGATTGCGGAGGAATTTTACGTCCAGATATTGTTTTGTACGATGAAGGTTTAAATGAACAAAATATTATGAATAGTATTAATCTGATGGAAAATAGTGATTTGATAGTAATTGTAGGAACTTCAATGCGAGTTTATCCATTTGCAGGGCTTTTAGATTATCGTAATCCAAATGCTAAAGTTTTAGCGATTAATAAAGAACAATTGCATTTTGCATTTCCTTTTGAAATGATTCAAGCCGATGCAATCGAATTATTTAGCCAACTAAATGTGAACTAGGGGATGCATATACTTGATTACAGTTGGATTAACTACTTGGAGTGAGCATCCAGCGTTGAACAATGGATTATCACCAGTAAGTTTAAATAATTATGCAGCTTATCTTCCTACAGTTGAAATAGATAATTCATTTTATGGGGTTCCTCGTATATCAACCGTTAATAATTGGTTAAAACAAGTTCCTAAAAATTTTCAATTCATTATTAAAGCCAATCAATTCATGACTAAGCATGATTTGAAAAATGCAAAACCAATGGATTTAATTGAAAGGGAACAAGTTTTTAAAGCTTTTTTATCATCCATCAAGCCACTTGTAATTAATCATAAGCTAAAGACAATTTTGTTTCAGTTTCCACCTTACTTTAATTGTACGGATGACAATATTAATTATTTAAGAAAAGTCAGATTTATGATGGCTAACATGCCGATAGCAATTGAATTTAGAAATAACAGTTGGTATTACAAAACCAATAGACTATCTACAACTAATTTGTTAAAAGAGCTCAATTTTACAGAAGTGATTGTAGATGAACCACATAGTATTAATACCGGAGTGCCTTTTTATCCAATAGTGACAAATGAAGCATTAACAGTCATCAGATTACATGGTCGAAACAATAAATGCTGGAACATACGTACTAAAAATTGGCGAAAAGAAAGAACGTTATATTGTTATTCAGATGTTGAATTAGCTAATCTAGCTAAGATTGTTAATAGATTGAAACTTAAAACTAAAGAAGTATGTATTATTTTTAATAATAACTCTGGAAAAGATGCTGCGCCTAACGCTTTAAAGTTAGTAGAATTATTAAACTTACATTTTAAAGATTTAGCTGATAGGCAATTGAGCTTATTTTGACGTTAAAAGTGAGCATTAAAAATATGATATAATTGTTACAATAATTTTAAACAAATTAAGGATGATATGAATGGTAGATAATAAAAAAACATTTTATGTTACAACTCCAATTTACTATCCTTCTGGACGTTTACACATTGGTAATTCATACACAACAATTGCTTGTGATGCTTTAGCACGTTTTAAACGTTCTAATGGATATGATGTGTTCTTTCTAACTGGTACTGACGAACATGGTCTAAAGATTGAACAAAAAGCGGAAAAGTTAAATATGTCTCCACAAAAGTATGTCGATGGAATGGCTGACCAAATTAAAAAATTGTGGAAAACTTTAGACATTACGAATGACAAATTTATTCGTACTACTAATGAATATCATGAAAAAGCAGTACAAAAGATTTTTCAAAAACTGTTAGACCAAGGGGACATTTACTTAGGTGAATATTCTGGTTGGTATTCAGTGTCTGATGAAGAATACTTCACTGAATCACAGTTAGGTGAAGTATATCATGATGAAAATGGTAAAGTTATTGGTGGTAAAGCACCTAGTGGCCATGAAGTTCAGTTAGTTAATGAAAAATCATATTTCTTCAAAATGAGTAAATATGCGGATTGGCTTTTAGACTATTACAAATCACATCCTGACTTTATTCAACCTGAATCTAGAATGAATGAGATGATTAATAACTTTATTAAACCAGGATTAGAAGATTTAGCTGTATCTAGAACTTCATTTACTTGGGGAGTTCCAGTTAAATCAAATCCTAAACATGTTGTATATGTTTGGATTGATGCCTTAACTAATTATATTACTGCTCTTGGTTATGGTAGTGATAATGAAGAATTATTTAATAAATTTTGGCCAGCAGATGTGCAAATGGTAGGTAAAGAAATTGTACGTTTCCATACAATTTACTGGCCTATTATCTTACATGCGTTAGGCTTGCCATTACCTAAGCACATTGTTGGTCATGGTTGGTTAACAATGAAAGATGGTAAGATGTCCAAGTCTAAAGGAAATGTGATTTATCCTGATGTTTTAGCTGAACGTTATGGTTTAGATTCAGTTAGATATTATCTTTTAAGAGCGGTACCATTTGGTAATGATGGAATGTTTACTCCAGAAGATTTCGTAGATCGCATTAATTATGACTTGGCTAACGACCTAGGCAATTTATTAAACCGTACAATAGCGATGATTAATAAATATGAAAATGGAATTATTCCAGAATACAAAGCTCCAATGTGTGATGCTGATAAAGAACTAGAATCAGTTGCTGAAACAGCAGTTGCTGAATATAACGCTTGCATGAATAAAACTTATTTTGCAGATGCATTATCTAATATTTGGAAATTAGTTTCACAAAGTAACAAATACATTGACCAAACAACTCCATGGATCCTAGCAAAGAGTGATGCTCCAGAAGATAAAGCTTTATTAGCTTCAGTTATGGCTCATTTAGCAGCTAGTTTAAGATTAATTGCTTTATTAATTAGTCCAATTATGACGCAAGCACCACATGAAATCTTTAATCAACTAGGCTTAGATGATAGTGATTTTGATTTAACTAATCCAAAACTAGCTGATTTACCAAGTGGTGATAAGGTTGTTGAAAAAGGAACCCCAATTTTCCCTCGTTTAGATCATGACGAAGAAGTAGAATATATTAAAAATAAAATGCAAAAATCTGATAAACAAAAGGGTCGTGCAGCCAAAGAAGCAGCTGCTAAAAAGCAAATAGAAGCTGCTAAAAAACAAGCTGAAGAAAACGATTCAGACAATAAAGAGATTCGTTTTGATGCTTTTGAAAAGGTTGCTCTACGAGTAGTACAAATTAAATCAGTAGAAAAAGTTGCTAACGCAGATAAGCTATTGAAATTTAGCTTAGATGATGGAACTAGTGCTGGTCGACAAATTCTATCAGGAATTGCTAAATGGTATCCTGATTATGAAAAATTAGTTGGCAAAAAAGTTATTGCTGTAGCAAACTTAAAGCCTAGAAAAATGCGTGGCGAAATAAGCCAGGGAATGTTGTTGTCAGTTGAACATGATGATGGCAACGTAGAACTAGTTACAGTTGGCGAACAATTTGAAAATGGTTCCTTACTAGAATAATAATTAATTTATAATGATAAAAAAGCCATTAATTAATTGTATTAATGGCTTTTTTATTGAAGAAAGGATAGATTATGCAAATTTTTGATTCACATACCCATTTAAACGATGATGCTTTTATTGACAATGTAAAAAAATACATTCATCACGCGGAAAAATTGGGTGTTTGTAAAATGGCCATTGTAGGGTCCAATGCTAAACTTAATCAATTGTCGCTAGAACTTTCGCATAAATATGACAATTTATATTCAATTATTGGTTGGCATCCAGAAGATGCTTTAAATTATAATGATGAACAGGAAAACATTTTAAAAGAACAGTTAAAAGACCCTAAAGTAGTTGCCTTGGGGGAAATTGGTTTGGATTATCATCAAGATGTAACTCCACGAAAATTGCAAATGAAAATATTTCGTCGACAAATTCAAATTGCAAAATCCATGAATTTACCTATTTCAGTTCACAATCGAGATGCATTTGAGGATACTTATGAAATAATTAAAGATGAAGATGTACATGCTAATGGTGGAATTATTCATAGCTTTAATGGTGACGTCGATTGGTTAAATAAATTTATTGATTTAGGCATGCATGTTTCATATAGTGGGGTAGCTAGTTTTAAAAAGACACATGAAGTTCATGATGCCGTTAGAGCTACTCCAATTGACCGTATGTTGGTAGAAACAGATGCACCTTATCTAGCACCCGAACCATTACGTAGACATCAAAACGAACCAGCCTACACACTATACACTTTGGAAGCAGTTGCTAGATTTAGGGATGAAGATCCAGATGTTATTGCTAAAGCAACTTACAATAATACTTTAAAATTATTTGGGATTAAAGATTAATGAAAAAAATAGAAGAAGTAATTGTCGTTGAAGGTCGTGACGATACTAAAAGAATTAAAATGGCGGTTAATGCTGATACGATTGAAACCAGAGGTTCGGCAGTTTCTGATGAGACCATTAAATTAATTCAAAAGCTAGCTAAGACTAGGGGTATCATTATTTTTACCGATCCAGATTTTTCTGGAGAAAGAATTCGTCGAATTGTTTCGCAAGCAGTTCCCAATGCTAAACATGCTTTTGTTGCTAGAAATAAGTCAGTACCAACTAAATCTGATGGATCTTTAGGTGTTGAACATGCTAGTGTAGAAACTATTCGTGAGTCTTTAAGCAATCTATATACAGAAAATACTCAAGCTGATGAACAAATCAATCGTGATGATTTAATGGCAGCACGTTTAATAAATGATGTTCAAGCTAAAGTACGTCGTGAAAAATTATGTTCCATTTTGCAAATTGGCTATGTAAACGCAAAACAATTAAGTAAACGCCTACGCATGTTTGGTATTTCTAAGCATGAATTTAATACAGCAATAAAAAGCATTGACGAGAAAGGAATTTAATATGTCTAATATACCTGATATAGCAACTCCCGCAAGAACACAAGCAATTTTAAATCGTTATCATTTATCAGCAAAAAAAAGTTTGGGTCAAAACTTTTTAACAGATTTAAACATTTTACAAAAAATAGTAGATGCAGCTAATGTATCTGACGAAGATAATATTATAGAAATTGGTCCAGGAATTGGTGGATTGACTGAGCAATTAGCCAAACGTGCTAAGAAAGTATTAGCTTTTGAAATTGACCAAAACCTATTGCCTGTTTTAGATGACACACTGGCTGAATATAATAACGTTAAGGTTATTAACCAAGATATCTTACAGGCTAATTTACCTCAAACCATTAGTTCTGAATTCGAAGAACAAGGACCAGTTAAGGTAGTTGCTAATTTACCATACTATATTACAACACCCATTATCTTAGACTTACTAAAAGGAAATGCTAATTTTGATCAAATTGTAGTTATGATGCAAAAAGAAGTAGCGGATCGTTTAGTTGCTAAGCCAGGAAGCAAAGACTATGGATCATTGTCTATTATAATTCAGTATTTAAATAACACTGAAATTGCATTTGAAGTTCCTAGAACTTCGTTTATACCAGCTCCTAAAGTTAATTCAGCAATTGTTTCATTAAGTAGTAGAGAAAATATTGATAATCCAGTTTTTGACTTTGATAAATTTTGTGGATTTGTTAGAGGTTGCTTTTTACACCGTCGTAAAACTTTTTGGAATAATTTACAAGGCTTATTTGGTAAAACTCCTGAAATCAAAAATGAATTAAAATTAGCATTACAAAATTTTGATATTGATGCAGGTATTCGACCAGAAAAATTATCAATTGATGAATATGTAGAACTGGCAAATTATTTTCATGATAAGAAAATGCTTTAAAAAATTGTTGAATTATAAATTATGTTATGATATAATTTGAAATATTTTCATTATAGTTGTATAATGACTATAGTGAGGTGACAGATTATGCCAACAAGCTTGACAAATATTAAAAGTAAGTTGGATGATCGTCTTGGCCAAGAAGTCATGGTGACCGTCCAAGCAGGACGTAACAAGATTGTAGAAAGACACGGTGTTTTATCTGAAACATTTCCTGCCGTCTTCGTTATAGATTTAGAAAAAGATGAAAATTTAAAACGAGTTTCTTACAGTTATACAGATATTTTAACTAAAAATATCGATGTAGAATTCGAAAATGATATTGCTGAAGAAGTTTAACATTTAATTAGGATTAGACATTTGTCTAATCCTTTTTTCATGTTTTATAAAACTGACTTTTTACAGTTATTTTAGTATAATACATATAAAATATTGCGATGAAGCGGAGCGATATGCATGGAAATCATAGAAAAAGCACCGGCTAAAATAAATTTAGCTTTAGATACACCGTATAAGCATAAAGATGGTGAACCGGAGTGGAATATGGTTATGACTTCGATTGACATTGCTGATTATGTACGAATTGTTGATAATAATAGTGGAAAAATAACTGTTCAATCAGATAGTTTATTTTTGCCTGAGGATCATCGAAATTTAGCTTATCAAGCTGCTGATTTAATTAAAAATAAATTTAATATTCATTTAGGTGTAGAAATAACTATTAGAAAAAATATTCCAGTTTCAGCTGGATTAGGTGGAGGGTCATCTGATGCTGCAGCTGTGTTACGTGGTTTAAATAAAATATGGAATTTAAAAATGAGTTTAGAAGACTTGGCCAATTTATCATTAGAACTAGACTCAGATGTACCTTATTGTATTTTTAGTAAAACTGCTAAAGTTAGCGGTCGAGGATCTAACATTAATCCTTTACATAAGCTGCCATCAATGTATTTTGTGATTGTTAAACCACAAGTTAGCATTTCTACGCCTCAAATTATAAGAAAAATTAACTATAAAAGTATTGAGCATAAAAATGTAAATAATTTAGTACAGTCAATTTATCAAAACGACTATACTGAAATTGTTAATAATATGTTTAATGTTTTAGAACCTATTTCTGCTGAAAAACATCACGAAATTTATAAAATAAAAATGAAAATGCTTAATTATGGAGCAGATAGCGCTCAAATGAGTGGCACTGGTCCAACTGTATTTGGTGTTTGTAAAACTGAACAAAGTGCTAAACATGTTTTTAATAGCATTAGAGGCTTTTGTTCGGAAGTATATTTAGTTCACTCACTTTAATGATAAATTTATAGTTTTTATCGAAAAAAATAGCTTGTTTTCATAAAAACGTTTTATAAAAGCCGAACATTATGATAGTATTTAAATGTGATTTTATTGATGACATGAATACTATGAGGTGAACAATTTGAAGAGTAAAAGAAGTGCGCGTTTAATTGATATGACTAGGTATCTAATGGAAAATCCACATACATTAGTTCCGTTAACTTTTTTTGCTGAACGATATGGCTCAGCAAAATCTTCCATTAGTGAAGATTTAACGATTGTTAGGCAAACTTTTAGAGACAGAGGAATTGGACTTTTGGAAACTATTCCAGGAGCTGCTGGTGGAAGCAAATTTATACCATACATTCTTAAAGAAGAAGCCGAACAATTTGTAGGTGAAATTAAGCAGGCTTTAAATGATCAATCTAGATTATTGCCGGGTGGATATATTTATATGGCAGACTTGTTAAGTCGTCCATATATTTTGAGACAAATTGGTCGCATTATTGCAACTCAATATTTAAATCATGATATTGATGCAGTTATGACAGTGGCTACCAAGGGAATTCCAATTGCACAAAGCATTGCTAATTTATTAAATGTTCCATTTGTTATTGCTCGTCATGATTCTAGAATAACTGATGGATCAACTATAAGTGTTAATTATGTATCTGGATCAAATCGCCGTATTGAAAAAATGGTCTTATCCAAAAGAAGTTTACCAGAAGGATCTAACGTTTTAATAGTTGATGATTTTCTACGAGGTGGCGGTAGTGCTGCTGGACTATCTGATTTAGTAAAAGAATTTAATTGTAACGTAGTGGGAATTTCTTTCTTTGCTGAAGGTGTTTATAATGGAGAAAGAAAGATATCTGCTGATCAGTATACGTCAATCTTTAAAATTAACACTGAGAGCGATAAAATTAGTGTATCTGAAGGTAACTATGATAATAAGGTATATGGATACTTGGATAACAAGGAGAATTAATTATTAATAATGAATACTAGAAATACGATTATTTTAGCTGCGGGTAAGGGTACTCGTATGAAGTCTAAACTGTATAAGGTTTTACATCGAGTTTGCGGTAAAACGATGGTGGATTGTGTTTTAACGCAAGTAGAAGCTAACAATATGGACAACATAGTAACAGTTGTAGGTTATGGTGCTGAAAATGTAGAACATACATTAGGTGATAGAACAAAATATGTGCTACAAAAAGAACAACTTGGAACTGGTGATGCAGTTAAACATACAGCAGAATTACTTGCCAATTTAGAAGGTTCCACTATGGTTGTGAGTGGGGATACACCGTTATTTAAAGCAGAAACGTTTAAAAAACTTTTTGATTATCATGAATCACAAAAAGCGACAGCTACAATATTAACGTCACATGCTTCTAATCCATTTGGTTATGGACGAATTGTTCGTAGTTCTAATGGGGATGTTGCAAAAATAGTTGAACAAAAAGATGCTAGTGAAAGCGAAAAACAAATTCATGAAATTAATACGGGTGTTTACATTTTTGATAATCATGCTTTATTTGAAGCCCTAAAGAATGTTAAAAATGATAATGCACAAGGTGAATATTATTTACCTGATGTTATTGAAATCTTTAAAGCTAATAACTTAAAGGTTTCAGCTTATGAAATGGATGATTTTAGCGAATCTATGGGTGTTAATGATCGTGTTGCTTTATCAAAAGCTACTAAGGTTATGCAAAATAGAATTAATGATTTTCATATGCGAAATGGTGTTTCAATCATTGATCCAGACAATACCTACATCGATTTAGATGTGCAAATTGGTCAAGATACAGTAATAGAACCAGGAGTACAAATTCATGGTAAAACTGTTATTGGTAATGATTGTAAAATTGGTGCTAATTCAGAAATTATAAATTGTAATATTCATGACAATGTTACAATTACTTCATCATTATTAGAAGATTCTGAAATGTTAGATAATTCTGATATTGGACCATATAGTCATTTAAGACCACAGGCATTAGTAGGTAAGGGCGTTCATTTAGGTAACTTTGTTGAGGTTAAAAAAGCTCAAATTGATGAAGGAACTAAAGTAGGTCATTTAACATATATTGGGAATGCACATTTAGGTAAAAATATTAATGTGGGTTGTGGAGTAATATTTGCTAACTATGATGGTGCTAATAAACATCAAACTAATGTAGGCGATGACAGTTTTATTGGTAGTAATTCTAATTTAATTGCGCCATTAGAAATTTCGGATCATACCTTTATAGCAGCTGGTTCAACCATTACCGATGATGTTAAGCAATACGATATGGCTATAGCTAGACAACGTCAAACTAATAAGGCTGGTTACTTTAAAAAGTTGCCTTATAATAATTAATAATTCTAAGTTATAAATGTTATAATATTTGTATGAAAAAAATATGCTTTTAGTGTAGAATTGATGTAGAATTATATCTGTTAATCAGCGATTAATAGTAAAAAACAATGAATAATAGTTGGAGGAACTTATGTCTGAAAAATATTCTGACCCTAAATTGAAGATTTTTGCATTAAATTCCAATCGTCCTTTAGCTGAAAAAATTGCTAAACGTGTTGGTGTAGACTTAGTTGAAACTTCAGTAGATAGATTTAGCGATGGTGAAATTAGAATCAACATTGAAGAAAGTATTCGTGGTGATAATTGTTATATTATTCAATCAACATCAGCTCCAGTAAACGATAATTTAATGGAATTGTTGATTATGATTGATGCTTTAAGACGTGCCAGTGCTAAGACCATTAACGTAGTAATTCCTTATTATGGTTATGCTAGACAAGACCGTAAAGCTCGTTCACGCGAACCAATTACTGCAAAATTAGTTGCTAATATGTTGGAAACTGATGGAATCACTCGTGTGGTAGCTTTAGATTTACATGCTGCTCAAATTCAAGGATTCTTTGATGTTCCGGTTGATCATTTAATGGGAGCACCACTATTAGCTGATTACTTTATGAATAATGGTTGGAATTCAGATGATGTAGTAGTATCACCTGATCATGGTGGTGTAGTTCGTGCCAGAGCATTAGCCGAATTCTTGAAATCTCCAATTGCTATTATTGATAAACGTCGTCCACAAGCTAACGTCGCTGAAATTATGAATATTATTGGTGATGTTAAAGGTAAATCTTGTTTGATGATTGATGATATGATTGATACAGCTGGAACAATCACTTTAGGTGCTCAAGCATTAATTGATGCTGGTGCTAAAGAAGTTTACGCTTGTTGTACGCATCCAGTCTTATCTGGCCCAGCGATTGAACGTATTGAAAAATCACCAATTAAACAATTAGTTGTTACTGATTCAATTCGTTTACCTAAAGAAAAGCAAATTGATAAAATTAAACAAATATCAGTGGCTCCATTAATTGGTGATGCAATTATTCGAGTTAATGAAAACAAACCTGTTAGTCCACTATTTAGTAATAGATTTCGTGGGGATGACAAGTAATCAAAAATAAAAGATATATTTTAACTGCAATTTTTATAATTATTACTTTGATAGCGATTTTAGCTCGTTTTGTTGTAAACATTTCATTAGCGGTTAGTAATACTTATTTTATGGTAGGTATGTTAATGATTGTTGTTGCATTGTGCATAATTGTTTTTCACGGTGGATTGTTTACGGGATGGCGTATATTTCACCGTAAGGGTGACGATGTTCGAAGTGAAAATGAGAAAATTCCTTATAATAAGATAGGACGTGTTAAAAACAAACCTATCAGAGTTGGTAAATTAGATACTATATTATTATTGTTTGGTATGTATTTAGCAATATTAAGTGTTTTAATTACAGTATAAAAAATAAAGCATTCAATCTTATTGATTGAATGCTTTATTTTTTATACATTTTTTTATTTTAAAGCATAATTCCTTATAGCGTATGCAACACCATTTTCTTTATTAGACTTAGTAATAATATCTGCAATGTCTTTTACCTTTTGAATACTATTACCCATGGCAACACCTTTGCCTGCGTATTCAATCATAGACATGTCATTTCCTTCGTTACCAATTGCCATAACGTTTTCTGGAGTCATGTTTAAATCTTGGACTAGTTTATGCAAAGCTTTGCCCTTAGTGGCGTTTTTATTCATAAATTCGATAAAAACAGGTTCAGATCTAACCATTGATAATCTTTCGGTTAAATCTTTTGGAATGTTTTCCATAGCATTATCAATAATGTCAGGATTAGCGATAAGCATAGCTTTAATAATATCAAAATCGTCAGTTATTTCTTTAGGAGTTCTTACACGAATTGGCATATTAACTAAATAACTTTCAGTAATTGAAAATGGACTTAAGTCACGATTAGTTGCATAAATGTATTCATTAGTTTCAATTTGAAAATTAGTATTTAATTCATGACTTAATTTTTCAATTTCTTTAAAGTCAGAATGTTGTAATGAATATTTTTCAATTACTCGACCGTTGCTATCTTGTACTTGTGATCCATTAAAAGTTATTGCATATTCTTTATTTCCAGAAATGCCTAATTTTTTAAGATATGGTTTTACACCGGTTAGTGGCCTGCCAGTACATAAAACGACTTTAATTCCTTTATCTCTAGCTTCTTGAACGGCTTTAATAGTGTCCTCAGTTAATTGATTTTCTTCATTTAATAACGTTCCATCAATATCAATTGCAATTAATTTAATACTCATAATTGTTCTCCTTTTTGATTAATTATATGGTCATTTTTGATAAAACTTTGAAATTTTTCATAGTAAGGTTGAAATATTTCAATATTACTATCTATACTTAATAATTCTTTTGGGAAAAAGAATCTTTCATCACCTAACTGTTTGCCCGTTACTGCTTTTACTAGCGGAGAAATAGTTGACAGTTCAACTAACGAACCGTCTTTTTGTCTTAACTCAATTTGGGTGGTGTGATTTTTTTTCTTAGGGTCATATGCATCATATGGTAGATCAAAACTATTATTAGTATCAGTATAATACTTAACGTTATAACCAACTTTTTTTATTATATCTTCCATTAATTTAATTAAATGTTTGTTTTGTTGATTATATTTAGTGGATTTAAAAGGTTTACGGTCTAAAAATCTATGTGATAAGTCAGCAAGAATAGGGTCATTATTATCACACCACTGTAAAAAGTAAGTATTAAGAACACCATCATCTAATTTTAGATAATCATTTAAATTAAAATGATGATTAAAAAATGGCATTAACATATACGGTGTACTGGGTGAATCAGTAGGTAGTTTATTAGACAATTCTCTAGCTCGCAATAGTAAATGAGTTAAAATCACTTCCATTGATCTAGAAACTGGATGAAAATAAACTTGCATATACATTTGCAATCTACTGATAATATAGTCTTCGACAGCGTGCATACCTGAAATATCAAAACAAATACCACCATTGTACGGACGCATTACTCTTAAAATTCTAGTTAAATCAAAAGTCCCATACTGTGCACCAGTGTAGTAAGCATCTCTTAATAAATAATCCATACGATCAGCATCACATTGACTCGAAATCATTTGAACTACTTGAGGATTAGGGTAAGTGTGATTTATAACACTGGCTACTTTTTCAGGAAAGTCATCACTAACCGTTCGCAAAACGCGATTTACATTAGTTTTGGGTGATGTAATGATTTGACGTGTAATGTCCTCATGATTGGTATGAAAAATGTGTTCAAATGTGTGCGAATAAGGACCATGTCCTAAATCATGTAATAATGCTGCACATAATGCTACCAAACGTTCAGAGTCATTCCATAATCCATCATCATTACTTTTGCTAGGAAAATTTCTTTGAAAAACATCACAAATTTGACGGGTGATTTCATAAACGCCTAAACAGTGACCAAATCTTGAATGTTCAGCACCATGAAATGTGTATGAAGTAGGCCCTAACTGTTTTATCCTTCTTAATCTTTGAAATTCTGGAGTATTAATTAAATCCAAAATAACATGATGTTGAACGAATATGTAATTGTGTATAGGGTCTCTGAAAACTTTTTCACGAGGTAGCAATTGGTCTTTATATGCCAAACAATTACCTCCTTAAATATATTATTTTCTTACATAACATTATAACAAAATTTATGCTTTTAACGTTGTATTGACTACTAAAATTAATGCATATAGAATGGACTAAGCTTATAATTAATTTGATTAATTAGATATGAAAGAAGGGTATTAATGCACCGTTCTAGAAACCAACAAGTAAAAATTAGTTTAAAAACGCAAATTGAACAAAATAATGAAGTTAATGATTTTAATTTCGATGTTATAGGTAGTATTGTTCAAATTGAAGATAGTTTATACATTAGGTACAATGAAAACAATGATGTTACAGTACCAGTAACTATTAAGATACCAGGTAATGATCAAGATGTTCAATTAACTCGTAAAGCTGCGGGTACGCATACCAAGTTATTTTTTAATAAAAACAAAGTGATTCCCACTAAGTATGAAACACCATATGGGAAGATTGACATTAGAGTTTTTACTTCTAAGCTAGAGTTTACAGATAAAAAAGAATATGGTAATTTGTCGATTGATTATATAATATCTGACCATCAAGATATACTAGGTCGTTATAAGATTAGATTGCAATTTACAGCTTAAGCGAGTATTATATTTATTAGATTTGTGAAAGGACGTGTACCAATTTGAAATTAAAATCCTTGGAAGGTAAAGATAAAAAAGAATTATCCATGGTTGAAGTTGCTCATGCTATTCTTGAGGAACGTGGTGACGTTATGGCATTTGCTGATATAGCAAATGAAATCCAACAATATCTGGGCGATTCTGACGAAGAAATTCGTAAACGATTGGTTCAATTTTATACTGATATGAACGTCGACGGTAGCTTTATTTCTTTAGGTGATAATCTCTGGGGACTAAGAACTTGGTACCCTTATGAATCTATCGATGAAGCTACTGTTCACCCAGAAGATGAAGATATTGATCGTCCTAGAACTAAAAAGAGACGTAAAGTTAACGCATTCTTAGCAGATGCTTCAGATGATGATGACGTTATTGATTACGATGACGATGATCCTGAAGACCAAGATGATGATTTTGAAGATACTGACATTGATGACGATGTTGATAACAAATATGATAAAGATTTAGATGATATTGATGACGATGATTCTGATTTACCAGACGGTATTGAAGGCGACTTGTCAGAATTAAAAAACGATGATGATGAATAAATTATCATAAAAAATTCTTGACGAATTATTTTTAATTATGTATTATATTCTTTGGGCGCTTCACAGTTTAGTCTGTGGAGACAATTGATCGAAAAAATTAATCATTGGCTCCCTATTCTTGATGAATAGGGAGTTTTTATATTTTTGATTTAAAAATATTTACCCTAAATAAATTTTATGAGGAGTTATATAAATGACTAAATATGTTTTTGTTACTGGTGGAGTTGTTTCTTCACTAGGAAAAGGAATTGTTGCTGCTTCACTTGGTCGTCTATTAAAGAATCGTGGCATAAACGTCACAATCCAAAAGTTTGATCCATATATTAACGTCGATCCTGGGACAATGAGTCCTTACCAACATGGTGAAGTATTTGTTACTAATGATGGTACAGAAACTGATCTTGATTTAGGTCACTACGAACGTTTTATTGACAATGATTTAAATAAATATTCTAATGTAACTACTGGTAAAATTTATGAAGAAGTATTGAAAAAAGAACGTCGTGGTGATTATTTAGGGGCTACAGTTCAAGTTATTCCACATATTACAGGAATGATTAAAGAAAAAATAATGCGTGCTGCTAAGGTTTCTGATGCTGATATAGTTATTACTGAAATTGGTGGAACTGTTGGAGATATTGAATCTCTTCCATTCCTAGAAGCTATTCGTCAAATGAAAGCTGAAGTAGGTGGAGATAATGTATTTTACATTCACACTACTTTAATTCCATACCTAAGAGCAGCCGGTGAAATGAAAACAAAACCTACTCAACATAGTGTGAAAGAACTACGCGGTTTAGGTATTCAACCTAACTTATTGGTAGTTAGAAGTGAACAACCAATTGATGAGTCTATGCGTAAGAAAATTGCTTTGTTCTGTGATGTAAAACCACAAGCAGTGGTAGAATCACTAGATGCACCAACACTTTACTCAATTCCATTAATGCTACAAAAACAAGGTATGGATCAACAAATTGTTGACCATTTTGGTATTAAGTCAGCTCCAGCTGATATGTCATCTTGGAAAGCTTTGGAAAGCAAAGTACAAAATCTTGATAAAGAAATTAATATTACTTTAGTTGGTAAATATGTAGCTTTAAAAGATGCATACATTTCAGTTGCTGAATCACTTAAGCATGCTGGATATCCATTAAATGCTAAAATCAATCTTAAGATGATGGATGCTGAAACTATTAAAGAAGACAATGTTAAAGAAAAACTACAAGATGCTGATGGTATTTTAGTACCAGGTGGTTTTGGTGATCGTGGAACTGAAGGAATGATTACTGCTGTTAAATATGCACGTGAAAACGACGTACCATTCTTTGGAATTTGTTTAGGTATGCAAATTGCAAGTATTGAATTTGCTCGTAATGTATTAGGTTATGCTGATGCTAACTCTACTGAATTAAATCCAGATACTAAGCATAAAGTTATTGATTTAATGGCTGATCAAGCTGATTTAAACGAAATGGGTGGAACTCAACGTCTAGGTGCTTATCCATGTAAGTTAAAACCAGGCACAGTAACAGCAGCTGCTTATGGTAACAAGGAAGAAATTTCTGAACGTCATCGTCATCGTTATGAATATAACAATGCTTACAGAGAACCAATGGAAGCTAAAGGATTGGTTATTGCTGGTACTTCTCCAGATAATCACTTGGTTGAAGTTGTTGAAATTCCAAAAAACAAATTCTTTGTAGCTTGTCAATACCATCCAGAATTCTTATCTCGTCCAAATAGACCAGAAGGATTATTCAAAGCGTTTGTTGATGCAGCATTTGAACAACATGGTGAATAGTTAAAGTTTATTAAAAATCGTAGATTGAATTTACGATTTTTTTTATTACATTTTTATGAATTTACTATAAACTATTGTATTTTACCTATTATTTATTTATGATTGTAATGTTTGCTATATTTTGGTAAAAACATAAGTGAGGAATTTGAGCATGACTAAAATGATAATTCACGGGGGTACCCGTTTATCAGGGGATGTTACAATTGGAGGCGCAAAAAATAGCACAGTAGCATTAATTCCAGCTGCTATTTTAGCCGACACCCCAGTACAATTAAATATGGTTCCAGATATATTAGATGTTCACAATTTAATGTTAATTTTAAAATCAATGAATGTTCGTTCTGAATTTGCTGATGGAATGCTAACGATTGATCCAACTAATATTGTTGAAAATATTCTACCCAGTAAAGCAATTAAAAGTTTAAGAGCTTCTTATTATTTTATGGGAGCTTTACTTGGCAAATTTGGTGAGGCAACATTAAGTTTTCCAGGTGGGGATAATATTGGTCCTAGACCGATTGATCAACATATTAAAGCGTTTGAAGCACTAGGAGCGGATGTTACTAACAACAACGGTACTGTTCACATTAAAGCCGGTAAAAATGGTTTACACGGTGCACAAATATTTTTAGACTTAGTATCAGTAGGTGCAACAATTAATGCAATTTTAGCTGCAGTGAAAGTGAAGGGTTCAACTGTAATTAGAAATGCGGCTAAAGAACCTGAAATTATTGATATTGTAACCTTTTTAAATAATATGGGCGCTAAAATTAGGGGTGCTGGTACAGATGTTATTCGTATCGAAGGAGTAGATAAGTTAGAAGCTCAAAATACGCATATTGTAATACCTGATCGTATCGAAGCGGGAACTTATCTTTCATTAGCAGCAGCTTATGGTGATGGTGTGACCGTTCACAATGTAATTCCAGAACATTTAGAATCATTTATTGCTAAATTACTGGAAATGGGTGTTGATTTAGAAGTTAATGAAGACAGCATTTTTGTACCACGTTGTGATCATTTTAAAGGAATTGAAATAAAAACAATGGTTTATCCAGGCTTTGCAACTGATTTGCAACAACCTATAACTCCATTATTGCTTAGAGCCGATGGACAAAGTGTAATTACTGACACTATTTATCCTGAGCGAACTAAACATATTTCTGAATTATCCAAAATGGGTGCTAATATTAAATATCAAAATGGTTCTATTATTATTAATCACACTGGAAAGTTAACCGGTCAAGAAGTTTCCGCTGGTGAAATTCGTGCGGGAGCAGCTGCAGTGATTGCTGGAATTATGGCTGATGGAACTACAACCATTTTTAATGCCGATAATATTTTACGTGGATATGATAATATTATAGATAAATTAACTGAGTTAAATGCTGATGTAGAGCTACTTAACGATGATATGTAATTTATTAAATTGTTAATAGGTATTGATAGAATTTTATAATAGTGTTAAACTACTTAAGTTAAGTCAACTAATCGATAATCTCTGTTTCAGCAAATGATTCAGGGCAAAGGAGCGATATATTATGAAAAAAGGAATTCATCCAGAATACCATCAAGTAGTATTCCAAGATTCAAGTACTGGTTTTAAATTTATGGCTGGTTCAACTGTTAATTCTGACGAAACTATTAAGATGGAAGACGGTAATACTTACCCATTAGTACGTGTTGAAATTTCATCAGATTCACATCCATTCTACACTGGTCGTGAAAAATTCACACAAGCCGATGGTGCTGTGGACCGTTTCAACAAAAAATACGGATTTACAAACAAATAATTTTTGTGAGAATATCATGTTTTACAACTTGGTATTCTTTTTTTGTACCTAAATTTAGTGAGTGATTTTATGAAAAAATTTTTAAAAATTGTATTATGTATATTGTTGATGATAATAGCAATCGTTTTAATTTTTAATAGTCAAATTAGCAATCTTATGACACAAAGTTATCATCCCAAAATCGATAAGACTATTATTCAAAAAAACATTAATAAGCCGGCAGATTTTGATTTTTCAAAAACTAAGTCGGTTGATTTTTCAAGAGTTGTTAAAGCAAAATTAAATCAGTCGCATATAAAAGTCGTTGGTAAGATTATTATTCCACAAATTGGGATTAATTTACCAATTGGTAAAGGAATAGATAATAACACTTTATCATTAGCTGCAGGTACTATGCGAGCTGATCAAAAGATGGGTGTTGGCAATTATCCATTGGCTGGACACCACATGGAAGATAAGAAAGTATTATTTAGTCCGCTTTATTATAAAGCTAAAGTTGGTCAATATGTATATTTAACTAATATGAACAAGATTTATAAATATCGTATCTATCAAAAGAAATTTATTAAGGCTACAGACTTATCAGTGATAAGAAATACTAAAAATAAAATTGTAACTCTTATAACTTGTGATGCAACTGGAATTGGTAGGTTGATGGTTAGAGTCAGTTTAGTTGATACTACTAGCTATACTAAAAGCAATGTTAATAAAATTTATGCACAATAAACAACATTTTTAAGAAATTATTTTAATATAGTAGTAAAATAATACTTGTGAAATTTTGAGAAAGAGTGGAAAATTATGCGCGGTAATTTTATTTATATTAATTCTAATCTTGTGCGTAATATGGTTATTTCCCATGGTATCAATTCAGCTGACTTTGTGAATGGAATAAATGAAATGCCAAACAATATTTTGCTGCTAAATGATGATCGGGAAAATGCCAATAGTATTAACAGTCATACGCGTTTTAGCACTATTACTGGTAAAAGTGCGGTAAGAAGTTTCTTTCTTAACAAACAAATAACAAACAAAAAAATTATTGATTTTAAAAGTGCCGATGATTTAGATTCCATGTTAGATAGTGAAATTGCTAGTTTGCTTTACTTAGGACACATGGAAGTTCCAATGTTGTATCCATTTTCTTCAAAGTTGCAAAATAGATATATTTATATGGATATCAGACATAATTTGGTAAAAACATTTTACCGTAAGTTTTCTGATTTTAACCACGTTTTAGATATTAGTTTGAAACGCCATTTAAGATACACACATAATGGTAAAAGAGTTTTTATTAGACCACTTGTGGTAAAAAACGTTCCTAATGACATCGTTTTGAAGTTAGTAAAGTTAAGTAATGATGGTATATTAATTGCTTTTGACCTTGCAAATGAAAAAAATCGTATTTATCATATACCATTATTTTTAGAAGATCGCTCAGAATATCAATATACTTGGAATGATGTTAATAGCTTTTATGATAGTGCAATTAAAATTGGTAGTTTAGACTATGATATTAATCTTTCAGTGTGGAAACTTAATATTACAGTACAATTTGAATCGATTGATTTAAACTATTTGTTGTAACACTTTTGTTTGCTAATTTAAAAGACTTTGTTTTTCATGATATACTTATTTAATAATTTAACTGTATAAAATATTTAAAAATTAGGAGTTCTATTTGTTATGAAAATGTCACTTGCTGAAATCAATCGAGCGGTGGACTCAAAAAGCGATGTTAGTAAATATCAAGACATCGAAGTTACTAGCGTTGCATTTGATAGTCGTAATTTAAAACCAGGCGCATTATTTATTCCGTTGGTTGATAAAAATGACGGCCATGATTATATTAATGATGCCATTAAAAATGGTGCAGTTGCTACTTTATGGCAAAATAATCATAAGAACCAACCGTTAGATTTTCCTGTTTTGCAGGTTAATGACACTTTAGATGCATTACAAGAATTAGCTAAATATTATTTAATTAAAATTAATCCTAGAGTTATTGCTGTGACTGGTAGTAATGGTAAAACTACAACTAAAGATATGATAGCATCAGTTCTTTCAACTCAATTTAATGTTACTAAAACGCACGCTAATTTTAATAATGAGATTGGTGTTCCAATTACTGTATTGTCTATGGAACCAAATACTGAAATGTTAGTTATTGAAATGGGAATGGATCGTCCAGGTCAATTAGATCATTTAAGTCGTTTAGTTCAACCAGATATCGCAATTATTACCATGATAGGGGAAGCTCATATTGAGTTCTTTGGGACTCGTGATAAAATTGCCGACGCCAAGATGGAAATTACTCATGGATTAAAAGCTGATGGTACTTTTGTTTATAATGGGGATGAACCTCTATTAAATGAAAGAGCTGAAGATTTAAACTTTAGAAAATTTACATTTGGAAGTCATAAAAATAATGATTACTATGTTGAATCAATAAATAACTTAGGTAACGCTATTAATTTTGAAGCTAACAAATGGGAAAATACCCAATTTAAAATTAATATGTTAGGTAATTACAATGTTAACAATGCTTTAGCTGCTTTAGTTGTGGGTGATTTATATCATATTCAAACCAGTAATTTGCAACAGGCTTTGGATAAATTACAAGTTACTGAAAACCGAGCTGAATGGATTAATGGTAGCAAAGGTGAACGTATTCTTAGCGATGTATATAATTCTAATCCAACAGCAGTTAAAGAAGTTTTGAAGGCTTTTACTAACGATTCATCTGATAAAAGGAAAATAGTTGTTTTAGGTGATATGTTAGAACTAGGTAGTAAGTCTAAAGAACTACATGAATCTTTAGCTGATAGCTTTGACATTAATAGAATTCAAAAAGTTTATCTAATAGGTGATGACATTAAATCACTTTATGATAAACTTAAATTAGCGTATCCAGCTGATAAGGTAATTTATTATCAGACTAAGCATTTAAGAGATTTAAGCGAAGCCTTGAATGATGACATTTCTGAAAATGATGAGGTTTTATTAAAAGCTAGTCATGGGATTCATTTGGAAAAAGTTTTGAATCATTTAACTACTGAAAAATAGTTTATTTGCTTATTTGATATAAAAGGTTTAATATGTTTTAGTTACGTGTTTTACAATTATAAATTTTGTTCAATCAAATAGTTAGTGCTTTATTGGAAAACGGATTTTTTCCAGGCTAATTATGGTATTGTTCATAAATGTTTCGTTTAGGAGGAAACATATTTGAAGTTTAGAGAATTAGGATTATCCGAAGATTTGTTAAAGGCAATTGAAGAAAAGGGATTTAAAGAAGCTACTCCAATTCAAGCGGAGACAATTCCACTAACCCTTAAAGGTAAAGATGTTATTGGTCAAGCTCAAACTGGTACAGGAAAAACTGCTGCATTTGGCTTACCAATTATAGAAAACATTGACTTAGACAACCCCAATGTTCAAGCATTGATTATTTCACCAACTCGTGAATTAGCAATACAAACACAAGGTGAAATTAAAAAGTTTGGTAAATTTAAGGGAATCGATGTAGCTGCTGTATACGGTGGCTCTGACATTAGAAGACAAATTAGTACATTAAAAAGACATCCTAGAGTAGTTGTTGGTACTCCAGGAAGATTATTAGATCATATTAATCGTCGTACTTTAAAATTAGGGCATGTTAAGACTTTAGTTTTAGATGAAGCTGATGATATGTTAGACATGGGATTTTTAGATGATATTGAAAGTATTATCAAACAAGTTCCTGAAGAAAGACAAACCTTGTTATTCTCAGCTACTATGCCACAACCAATCAAACGTGTTGGTGTGCAATTTATGAAAGATCCTCAACAAATAACAATTAAAGCTAAAGCAGTTACAACTGATTTAATTGATCAATATTATATTAAAGTTAAACAATTTGAAAAATTTGATGTTATGACTCGTTTCTTTGATATTCAAGCACCAAAGGTAACAATTGTATTTTGTCGTACTAAACGTCGTGTAGATGAAGTAGCCAAAGGACTTTTACTAAGAGGTTATTCAGCTGCTGGATTACACGGTGATTTAACTCAAAATCGTCGTTCACAAATTTTACGTGAATTTAAAAATGAAAAAATTGATGTTTTAGTTGCAACTGATGTTGCGGCTAGAGGAATTGATGTATCAGGAGTTACTCACGTATACAATTATGATATTCCTCAAGATTCCGAAAGTTATGTTCACCGTATTGGTCGTACAGGTAGAGCCGGTAATCATGGGGTTTCAATGACTTTTGTTGAACCAAATGAAATGAGTTACTTAAGAGATGTTGAAAAATTAACTAAAGTTAGAATGATGCCACTTAAGCCACCTTCGGCTGACGAAGCACTTAGTGGACAACTATCTGTAGCAAGTAAAGAAATTAGTTCATTACTTAAAAAATTATCAGTTGATAAATTTTCTAAGACTGCTGATGAATTACTTGAACAATATGATGCTAAAGACTTAGTAGCTCTACTTTTAAGTAAGATGACTAGAAACCAAGTTAAAGTTCATATAACACCAGAACGTCCTTTACCAAACCGTAAGGGTGGACACAACAAATTTGGTGGTAGAAATAAACGTCGTGGCGGATTTAAAAAACGCTATGGCAATGGTGGTAATAGACATCATAATGATCGTCATTCAAGAAATAATAATGATAGCCATCATAGTAACAATTATAGAAGTAATAAGAGTAACAATTCAAAACGTCCTAATAAGTCTTTTACAATTAAACATAAAGACTAATATAAAAGCTATTAATTTATTAATAAATTAATAGCTTTTTTGGTTTTATAGAATTACAATAGATGTTATTACGTATAATTGTGAGGTAATATTATGGCTGTTGGATTGCATCGAAATGCTAAAATTGTCATTAATAAGGATGCTTTATTTAAAAATATAAAAGCAGAAAAAGATAGATTAGATTCTAAAACAAGTTTATTTGCTGTAGTGAAAGCTAATGCATATGGACATGGAGCAGTAGAAGTAGCTGAAATAGCTAAACAAGCAGGTGCTAGTGGATTTTGCGTAGCTATTTTGGATGAAGCCCTTGAGCTTCGAGAAGCAGGCTTTAAAGACCCAATATTAGTACTAGGTATTAGTCGTGTTGAAGACATTGAATTGATTATGAATAATAATATTTCTATCTCAGTTTCATCGTTAGCTTGGATAAGAGAAGCTACTAAAATAATTCAAACTCACCAATTGAATGGAAAATTAAAAATTCATATTGCGTTAGATACAGGAATGGGCAGAATTGGTTTTCAAAATGTAAATGAATTAGGTGAATTTACAGAATACCTGGAAAATAGTAATAATTTTGATGTTGAAGGTATTTTTACGCATTTTTCAACTGCTGATTCGAAAGACAACAGCTACTTTAACAAGCAATTAGAAAAGTTTAAATCAATGAAATCCTTTTTACTTGATCATTTTGCACCTAAATATGTACATGTTTCTAATTCTGCTACTAGTTTATGGCATAGTGAATGTAATGGAAATATGATTCGATTTGGAGTAGTTATGTATGGATTAAATCCATCAGGAAACGATATTTCAGTTCCATATCAATTGAATCCAGTTTTGTCATTGACATCAGAGATTGTTCATTGTAAATTAGTGCCTAAAGGTAATGCTATTGGATATGGTGCAACTTATACTACTCAAAAAGACGAATGGATTGGGACAGTTCCAGTTGGCTATGCCGATGGATTTAATCGTAAGATGCAAGGTTTTTATGTTTTAGTTGATGGTATTAAGTGTCCCATTGTGGGTAGAGTATGTATGGATCAATTTATGATTAAACTACCTTATGAAGTGAATATGGGTACTAAAGTTGTTATAATAGGCGATAGTGGTCATGAGACTATTACATTATTTGATATTGCCCAGTATTGTGATACTATCCATTACGAAGTATCATGTAATTTGAGTAATCGTTTGCCACGATTTTATGTATAGCTCATTTACATTAGTTAATAATATTGTTTAGGAGTACTTAAAATATGACATTCAATAACAAAAACAGTTTCTCAGTGGTATTTAATGAAAATATTTCTAAAGAATTAGATAATTTTGTTAATGATTTATCTTTTAGCTTTGATAATAATGTTAGAGTTTTTATTAAGAAGTCATATTTTACTGATGATGAAATTATACAATCCATGATTAAGGGTTATTTAGAAATGGCTTCTTTGAATAGAGAGATAGTTTCAGAATTTAATGATTGTGAAGATGATGCTGAAATAAAATTAGATAAATACAGAAAAAATGAATTAAACTAGACAGGGGATGTCACGATGTCTAAAGTAGAAATAAAGCGTGGCGATATTTTTTATGCAGATTTATCACCTGTAGTAGGATCTGAACAAGGTGGGATGCGTCCCGTTTTGATTATCCAAAATAATATAGGAAATCATTACAGTCCAACTGTAATCGTTGCGGCAATTACAGCCAGGATATCCAAGCCTAAGATGCCTACGCATGTTGGAATTAGTTCTAAGAAAACTAAGATTGAAAAAAACTCGGTTGTATTATTAGAACAAATTAGAACAATTGATAAACAAAGATTGCATGATAAAGTTGCTAATTTAGACGAAAAGACAATGAAATTGATTGATAATGCACTTAGTTTAAGTGTGGGTTTGGGTAAAAGGAAGTAGCCTTATACATAAAAAGAGAGTTCGCTATAGCGAACTCTCTTTTCTTTTAATCTAATCGATTTTATTAATATTCATCATGTAAATCTTCAATTTCAGCTACTCTAAAAGATTTTCTTTCTAGTGCAGCAGTAATACGACTTAATAATTCTTTGTCTACTGAGTTAGGAAGGGTGAACATTACACGATGAACTAATTCTCCTTCTTGAGCATCTAAACTGATTACACTGGCAATAGAAGTGTATTTACTGATTATTTTTGACATTCCTTCTAAATCGCCACGATCACCGTGCGACAAGACCGTAACTACATAACTACCTATGTTAACATTCCAAGATTGTGATAACATATCTAGCAATCTAGTATGAGTTAAAATACCATAAAAATTATTGTTGTTATCTAGCACAGTGATATATGGTAAGTCTTTGATTGAAAAGAATACATAGAAGAAAGCGGAATTAATATTAACGAACTTAGTGGCATTTTTTAGTAAGGTTGTAACAGGTAATTGCATATCACCACCGCGAGACTTATGACGATAAATATGCATTTTATAAATATTTCCTCTAAAAATATTACCAGTGGTGTCTAAAACAGGTACACATCTAAAATCAGAATCTTCTAATACTTTTAAAGCTTCTTCTAATGTTGCATCTTCATTTAAAGTTGTTAAGCGACTCTTTGGTTTGACTAACGATTTCATTAACATAAACATATCTCCTTAAATTAGAAATTTTCTCATAAACACATTTTATCATAAAAATAATTCTAATATTTTAATTTGTATAATTTATTTATAAAATCACTGTTTTCAAAACTAGAATTAGTTGTGTTAATTAATCGATAATGTTGTTTTAAATAGGGAATAGCTTCGATATTGAAATCGTTGGGTGCATCTTTTGGTTCAGTTAGTTCAACAAATTCATTATTTTTGTTTTTTAAATATTCTAATTGACTATTATGAACTTTTTTATAAGCGGTCATGTTAATTTGAGCAAAATATTTATTATGTGGAACGATTCCGGCAACTGTGTAAATTCCTACGTCTAGGTTTCCATAATTTAGTAATGTTTTTTGCTGACCTTTATTTATTAACTTGGCATATTTAATTTGAAAAATATTATTACCGTAAAATTGCTTAATAGCTAATGGTAGTGAATTATTAGTTATAGTACACATACCTAAACAGGCTAAGATATAAATACCTACTTTTAATTTAGTTAAATGAATAGACAAATTATTAGCAAAATTAGCAATTGTTAAAATGAAAAACAATAGATATGCGCTTAAGCCTACCATGTAGTATCGATAATTATTGCTAGCGCCCATTATAACGATTAAGTTAGTTAAGAGAGTGGTTAAAATTAAAGCGATGTTATTTATCTTTTTATAATTTATCAATACATATACTATTCCAATTATGAATAATATAGCGATTATGTCATTTTCTTTTCCGGCTAGGGGAAACATGATTATATTTTTTATGACATTAATAAATGTAAATGAATTTTTGTGATAATAATTTAAATTTAGATAAAAATACACATAGAATAAATCTGATAACGCCTTATTGATCCAATAAAATATGATTATTGGAACAGTTATTATAGCAAACCCAGTCATGAAGTTAATAATTAATTGTAAAATTTTTTTATAGTCTTTATGCATTAAAAAATAAATAAAGATATAACCAAAAAAGCCAATCCAAGGGGCAACTAAAGTATATTTAGTCCAAAAAGCTATTCCTACAAAGACAGCTTGCAAAATATATATACGTTTAGGCATTTTATCTATAGAATATTGCAAACTATGGTATATCATAACTATTATCATTGGAGTGATAAATTCCTCTGGTAAATCACCATTTTCAAAAAAGTATGAATTAAATATAATTGGAATAATTAAAAAAACTACTAATTGTGCAATTTTGTTTTTGAAAAATAAGTTAACTATTTTGTGGGTGTATATTAAATCAATTGATAGTGCAATAGATTCAAAGATATAAATACCTAAAAAAGATTTGTAAGAAATTAAAGCTGCAATACTATGCATGAAGTATATAAGGGGACCTCTTTGATCGAATAAGTCTTTGTAAGGTAGCATACCATTCCATAAACTTTTCCCGATTGTGAACATCATATTAGCATCCCAGGCACTGTTAACTTTAAAAATGGGGGATGCTGAAGTTAAAATTAACATTGCTATGAATCCTACAACAATGTATAAAAAGTTTAATTTTTGATTATGTAGCATTTTATTCACCTGTTTTTTTTAATAAAATAACCGAGCCATCTATTCAGACAGCTCGGTTATTTTTAGTCAACAGTCATTAAATTAACTATTAGCTATTATTTTAAAGCATCCATGCCTTTTTCAGCAGTTTCTTTTAAAGTCTTAGCTGAAGCAGCCATTTTTGCTTTTTCATCTTCACTTAATGGAACTTCCATAACCTTAGCAATACCTGAAGCGTTAACTACAGCTGGAGTACCAATGTAGATATCGTTTAAGCCATATTCACCATTCATTGGTGCACCAACAGGCAATACTGAGTTTTCATCACGTAAAATAGCGCGAGAAATTCTCATTAATGCAGTAGCAACACCGTAGAAAGTAGCACCTTTCTTGTTAATGATAGTGTATGCTTTGTTTCTAGTTTCATCTTCTAGTTTTAGTAAGTCATCTTTACTTAGACCAGCTTCCTTAGCAACGTCTAATAATGGACGTGAACCAACAGTAGCTTCGTCAATAGCAGCAAATTCTGAATCACCATGTTCACCCATAATGTATGCATTTACATCAGCAGGGTTAACACCTAGTTTTTTACCAACAGCAACTTGGAAACGAGTTGTGTCCAATGAAGTACCTGAACCAACAACCTTTTCTTTTGGCCAACCTGAAAGTTTTTGTACACCATAAGTTAAGATGTCAACTGGGTTAGCAGCTACAAGGAAAATACCTTGGAAGCCAGAATCAACAACTGGTTTAACAATTGAAGATAAAATCTTTAAGTTTTTACCTACTAAGTCTAAACGACTTTCACCAGGTTTTTGAGGTGCACCAGCAGTAATAACTACTAAGTCAGCATCCTTACAATCACTGTAATCACCTGAGTAGATGTTCTTAGGAGCAGTGAATACTTGAGCATCTTCAAGATCCAATGCGTCCCCTTCAGTACGATCTTTGATAATATCAACGATGACGAATTCTTCGCCGATTCCTTGTTGCATCATAGCAAATGCGTATGATGAACCAACGGCACCGTCACCAACTAAAACGACTTTTTGATGTTTTAAAGCCACAATAACCATCCCTTCAAAATCAAATTTAAAGTTCCAAAGAAAATTATATCATGAAATTATAAATTCTAAAGGATTTGTATTGAAATCTTGTAATTAAAGTCTATTTTAGATATAATTTTAAGTTTTAAACTACGCAATTAAGTGCAAATTTTGACTATGATATAATTACAGTTAATTAAGCAATACAAAGGGGATTTTTTGTTATGAAAATGATTGTGGGATTAGGAAATATTGGACCACAATATGATGGCACTAGACATAATACTGGTTTTTCAGTGGTAGATGATTTTGCTGAATCAAACAACATATCACTTTCTACTATCAAGATGAATGCCAAAATCGGTTCAGGAATTATAGATGGTGAAAAAGTAATTCTAGTTGAACCAACTACTTTTATGAACGAATCTGGTCGAGCAGTTAGACCTTTGATGGATTTTTATAAATTAGATATAGAAGATTTAATTGTAGTGTATGATGACATGGATTTACCGGTTGGTAAAATTCGCCTAAGAAGTCATGGATCTGCTGGTGGTCATAATGGAATTAAAAGTTTAATTGCACATTTGCAAACTGATAAATTTTATCGCATAAAAGTGGGTACGGACCATCCTAAACGTCAAAGTGTCGTTGATTATGTTTTAGGTAAATTTACTGATGAACAAAAACCACATTTTGATGAAGCTAAAATTCAGGCTAATAAAGCTTTATTAGATTGGGTCAATGAAGTAGATTTTAATAAATTAGAAAACACGTATAACTAAAGTTTAGGTGAAAGGGAGCTTTTAATTTGCAATTAAGTCAGTTTTTTACAGAATTACCAGATTATAAAAAAATAAAAAGCGAACTAGAACCCAAACAAAGACAACTGGTTACAGGTTTATCTGGTTCTGCCAAAACAATGTTTTTAGCTAGCTTAATGCAAGATACTAAAAAGCCAATATTAGTTGTAACAGATACTTTAGCTCATGCTAATGGTTTATCTGAAGATTTACGAAATTTATTGCCAGATGAGCAAGTTATGGAATTTCCAGTTGAGGAGTTATTAGCTGCTGAAATATCAACTAGTTCACCACAATTTAAATTGCAACGAGTTGAAGCTTTAACAGCCTTGCAAAGTGATAATCCGGTTATCATAGTTACTTCAATATCTGGCACTAGACGTTATTTGCCTACGCCAGATAACTTTAAATCTTCGATTATAGATTTGAAAGTTGGCAATGATTATGAAATAACAAACTTACGTAATGAATTGTTTGATTTAGGTTATGTTCCACAAAAAATGGTTTCCGCACCAGGTGAGTTTTCAATTCGTGGTTCAATTGTTGACATTTATCCACTAAATAATGAATATCCAATTAGATTAGATTTTTTTGATACAGAAATTGATTCATTACGTTTTTTTGATGTTTCTAATCAAAGAAGTATAGAAAATATTGATTCTTTTTCCATTATTCCAGCTAGTGATTTTATATTTAGAAATAGTGATAAGCAATCAGCAGCTAAAGCGATGCAAAAAGACCTAAATAACGAGTTAAAATCGATTGCTGACGATAAACTAAAACATTTATTAAGTAATAATGTCCAACCAGTTATAGATGATCTAAAAAATAGTATAGTTGGATCACAAGCTTTATTATTTTCTAAATACTTGTTTAATACACCGGCTTCAATTTTTAATTACTTAAATGATAATGGTATAGCTGTTTTTGATGATTATAGTCGTTTATTAGATTCTAATCGCCAGTTAGTTTCAGATGAACAAAATTGGTTAGAAATGAAAATTGAAAATGCTGAAGTATTACCAAACTTGAAATTAGGATTTGATTTTTTAAAACTTTTTAAGGGACTAAATCAAACTGAAATTTTGTTATCAATGTTTCAAAAAGGTTTAGGTCGAATGAAGCTTGTACAAATTAGTGATTTAAAAGTGAGACCAATGCAGAAGTTCTTTGGCCAAATTCCAATGCTAAAAACTGAAATTGATCGTTGGAAAAAGCAAAAAGATACCGTTGTAATTATGGTTAAAGATGCTTCTAGAATTCAAAAAGTTAATAAAACCTTAGAAGATTTTGAAATTAAGGCAGTTCAAACTAGTTCAGATAAAATTTTAGAACATGAAGTGCAAATTATTCCAGAAAATCTTAATAATGGTTTTGAAATTCAGATAGCTCAAATGGCTATAATTACTGAATCGGAAATGTTTGCTAAGGTTAATAAACGTAAACCTAGGCGACAAACTTTTTCTAATGCCGAACGAATTAAAAGCTACTCGGATTTAAAACCAGGGGATTATGTTGTTCATGTAAATCATGGTATCGGTCAATATAAAGGGATGCAAACCATGGAAGTTGATGGGAAGCATCAAGACTATATGACAATTGATTATCGTGATAATGCACAGCTCTTCATTCCGGTTACGCAGTTAAATTTAATTCAAAAATATGTATCTTCAGAAGATCGTCATCCTAGAGTAAATAAACTAGGTGGTTCTGAATGGCAAAAAACTAAGCGTAAAGTACAGAGCAAAATAGAAGATATTGCAGATGATTTGATTGCTTTATATGCTAAACGTTCTGCTGAAAAGGGGTTTGCATTTCCTAAAGATGATGAATATCAGCATAAATTTGAAGATGAATTTCCGTACCAAGAAACACCTGATCAATTGAGAAGTGCTGAAGAAATTAAGCATGATATGGAACAATCGCATCCAATGGATAGGCTATTGGTTGGTGACGTTGGATATGGTAAAACTGAAGTGGCTTTAAGGGCAGCCTTTAAAGCAGTTGAAGCTGGCAAACAAGTAGCTTTTTTAGTGCCTACAACGGTTTTAGCACATCAACATTATGAAACAATGCGCAATCGCTTTGAATCTTTTCCAGTCAATATATCTGTTCTATCTAGATTCAGAAGTCGCAAACAAGTAACTGAAACTAAACAAGGATTAGCTGATGGTAGTATTGACATTGTTGTAGGAACCCATCGACTATTGTCAAAAGACATTAAGTTTCATGATCTAGGCCTTTTAATGGTTGATGAAGAACAACGTTTCGGAGTTAAACACAAAGAAAAAATCAAACAATTAAAAGATAATGTCGATGTTTTAACTTTAACTGCAACACCAATTCCTAGGACTTTAAATATGTCCATGATGGGGGTTCGTGATTTATCGGTTATCGAAACTCCCCCTGCTAATCGTTATCCTATTCAAACTTACGTAATGGAAGAAAATGCTGGAGCGATTAGAGAGGGTATTACGCGTGAATTACAACGTGGTGGTCAAGTTTTTTATATGCATAATCGAGTTAATGACATAGAAGAAACTGTTAATCATCTACAAGCTTTATTACCGGATGCACGAATTTCTTACATCCATGGTCAAATGACTGAAAATCAATTGGAAACTATTTTATATGATTTTGTAAATGGTGATTATGATGTTTTAGTGACTACCACGATTATTGAAACTGGGGTGGACATCCCTAATGCTAATACATTATTTGTGGAAAATGCAGATCATATGGGACTATCACAGCTGTATCAAATTAGAGGACGAATTGGTCGGTCCAATCGATTAGCTTATGCATATTTTATGTATAAACCCAACAAGGTGTTGACTGAAGTTTCTGAAAATAGGCTAGAGGCCATTCGTGATTTTACCGAGTTAGGTTCAGGATTCAAAATTGCTATGCGTGATTTGTCATTACGTGGAGCTGGAAACTTATTAGGTAAGCAACAGTCCGGGTTTGTAGATTCAGTTGGATATGATTTATATACGCAAATGCTATCTGATGAAGTTGCTCGAAAACGTGGTAAAAAAGTATTGCCTAAAGTTAATTCTAATATTGAATTAGGTATAGAAGCATATTTACCTTCAGAATATATTCATGATTCACAACAAAAAATTGAAATTTACAAACGTATTCGTCAAATGGAAAATAATGATCAATATATGGAAATTCAATCTGATATTATTGATCGTTTTGGTGAATATCCCCAAGCAGTTAGTAATTTACTATCAATTGGTAAATTAAAAATGTTTGCTGATACAGCATTAATTGAACAAATAAAACGCCAACAAAATACAATTAATATTATTTTTTCAGAATCCGGGACCGAGTCTTTAAATACTAAAACATTATTAAAATGTATTTCTGAAACCAATTTTAGGTCGACAATTAGTGACCATGATAATAAAATACAAGTTAAACTTATTATTCAACCTAATAGTGAATTAACAGGTTGGTTAAATGGTTTAATTGAATTAGTAACTTTATTTGAACGGGAAATTGGTAAAATTAATGATGAAAAATAATCAAATGAACGTTTTGATGAAGGGAGCAATGTTATTAACCATTGCTTCCTTTATTTCCAAAGTATTAAGTGCAGCCTATCGTGTGCCTTTCCAAAACATGGTTGGAAACATAGGATTCTACGTTTATCAACAAGTTTATCCTATCTATGGAATTGGTACAGCATTGACTTTAAGTGGTTTGCCAGTTTTAATATCACGATTGATTGCTAAACAATCTAATTTAGACGATAAATTAGCATTAACTAAGCAAATTTTTAAATTGCTAGCTACTTTTGGAATAATAGTATTCATACTTTTAAATTTATTTGCGGTTAATATAGCTATGCTAATGGGTGATATACGTTTACACTCAGGTATTAGTGCCATCAGTTGGATGTTTTTAATAATGCCATTTTTAGCAACTGGAAGAGGTTATTTTCAAGGTAATATGAATATGTTACCCACTGCATATTCACAAACTATAGAGCAAGTAATTCGAGTTTCAATAATTTTAGGAGTTGCTTATCTTTATACCAAAGGATTATTTAATCCTTATACTATGAGCAAATATGCAATGCTTTCAGTAGTTATAGCAGGGTTATTTGCCATGTTAGTGTTGCTTTACTTTACACGTAAACATGGTTTTACGTTTAATCACAGTAGAAATGTAATTCCCTATAATAAATTAATTAAAATTATTACTCTTGAAGGAGGTACCATTTGTTTAGCTTCTTCGGTCATGGTGCTTATGCAGTTAATTGATTCATTTACATTGCGAAAAAATTTGGTTAACTTTGGTATGTCAAATTTAGCATCGCAAATGTCTAAAGGTATCTATGATCGTGCGCAACCCATGGTACAACTGGGATTAGTAATTGGAATGGCATTTGCTTCAGCTTTATTACCAACTTTGGTTCTAAATAAAAATAATCGTACAATTTTTAACAAAATTCTATCTAATGTAATGCACATTAGTTTAACTTTAACTGCAGCAGTAGCAGTTGGAATGCTTAGCTTAATGCCATTGATTAACACAGTTTTATTTGGTAATTCACAGGGAAGTTATGTAATTGGAGTTTATTGTTTAAGCATAATTTTTGCTACTCTAATTATCGTTTATAGTAGTGTTTTGCAAAGTCGTGGTAATTTCAAAATAATTTTATTTTCAATTTTAGTGGGAATAATTATTAAAATTATCCTAACTAAGTTGATGGTAGTTCATCTAGGTATGCTTGGGGGTAGCTTGTCTACTTTAATGGCTTTAATGTTGGCATTTGAGACCAGTTGGTTGTTGTCTAAAAACTATATAAATATAAAAATATTTAGCTTTAAATATTTTTATAAGCTTCTTTTAAACTTAATTTTGATGTATTCTTTTGAAGTTTTAAGTTTAAAAATGTTTAGTGCTTATATTGATTTTTCCGACCATCGTCTAATATCACTATTAATATTAATGCTATTAGCAGCTTTAGGAGCAACTTTATATTTAACGATTACGGTAAAATTTAGACTATTAACTGTTGATGAATTATCAACGATTCCCTTTTTAGGTAAATATTTAAAAAATGAATGAGAGGTTTTAATATGAGACTAGATAAATTTTTAAAAACAGCTAGAATCATTAAAAGACGTACTATTGCTAAAGAAATTGCTGATCAAGGTAGAATATTAGTTAATGATCGTGTAGCAAAGTCTTCAACTGATGTTCATCCATCAGACAAAATGATTATAAAATTTGGAAATAAGACATTAACCATTCAGGTTCACGAAGTATTAGAAACTACTAAAAAGGCTGATGCTTCTCGTATGTATAGTGTTTTAGATGAAAGTTATGAGCATGATTATTCACAGATATAGTATTTCAATGGAGGAATGAGACATGAGTTCAAATAAAATTAGTCACTTAAACAATGCTTATACTAGAAACAAAAAATTACACAGTGCTGGTTTAATGCGAGCTCGTAAAAAACGTGCGATTATACTAATTTCATTTTTTCTATTGACTTTTATGATGTTCATTTTTCAAATTGTACACACACGGATTCAAACACGTAATTTAATTAATCAAGAAAAAAGGCAAAGTCAGCTGTTACATGAACAGCAATCAGAGAAAAAGAACTTACGTTTAAAAGTAAAACAGTTGTATAATAATGATTACTTAGAACAATTAATTCGTGAAAGATACTATTACACTAAAAAAGGTGAAACAGTATACAGTTTGCCTGGCGATGTTTCTAAGGACGTTACACAAAATTAATTATTTATATACAATAATTGTTTATTCAGTGATATACTAAAATTACTTATTTTTATAGGAGGATATTCTTTATTTATGGCTATTGAAGTGGGAACAAAAGTTTCCGGTAAGGTTTCTGGAATTACTAATTTTGGTGCATTTGTTGATTTAGGTGATCATAAGACAGGATTAGTTCACATAAGTGAAATTTCAGATGGGTTTATCAAAGATATTCACGATGTTTTAAAAGTTGGCGATGAAGTGACTGTTAAAGTTATTTCAGTTGGTGATGATGGAAAAATTGCTCTTTCAATTAGAAAAGCACAGGCTCCTTCTGAAAAGAAAGAATTCAGCAAGAGTAACAACGAAAATCATCATCGTGGCGGTCATTTTAACAACCATTCTAAAGGAGAATATCGTCATAATAATGGTGGCGAACATAAGAAAAAAGACTTTGATGATTTAATGAACAACTTTTTAAAAGATAGTGAAAGTAGATTAGCTACTATTAAAAAGAACACCGAAGGTAAACGTGGTGGCCGTGGTGGCCGTCGCAGTTAAAACAAAAAAATGATTAGGGATTTTCCTTAATCATTTTTATTTTAACAATTTTTTGAAGAGGGTTTTAAATTGGTAAAACAAAACCGAGTTTTTGATAATTTTTTTAACCAAGTGCGAGACAATCATTATTGGTCACAAAATGATCCGGTAGTAGTAGCGGTGTCAACCGGAGTAGATTCAATGGTTTTATTAGATTTACTGACTAAGTTGCCACCTACATTAAAGCCGAAAATAATTGTTGCACACATAAATCATAAGCTACGTAAGCAAAGTGAGAAAGAACAAATATTTTTACAAAAATACTGCCAACAAAATGGCTTGATTTTTGAATTAAGTATCTGGGCTAAAAACATGCATCCTGCTACAGGCATTGAAGCAGCCGGTCGACAATTTAGATATGCTTTCTTTAAAAAGGTTATGCATAAGTATAATGCACGAATTTTAATGACGGCACATCATGCGAACGATCAAGCTGAAACTGTTTTGATGAAACTAATTCGTGGAAATTATATTTCTGGACTATCTGGAATTGAATTAAAACGGTCGTTTGACACAGGGGAACTAATTCGCCCACTACTTAAATTTAAAAAAAATGATATTAAGCAGTATGCGATAAAAAATGAAGTTAAATGGTTTGAAGATGTTACTAATAAAGATTTAGATGTTCAAAGGAATCGATTTAGAAATGTTATCTTACCACTGATGCAAAAAGAAAATTCGCATGCGGTTGAACATATTGGTGAATTTTCCGAAGAATTAAACGATTTGAAAAAAACTAATGAATTTTTATTAAAGCAAACTTTGAAGTATGTTTGGAATTCAAAAAATGATAGCTTAAATATTAAGTCATTATTTAAATATCCAGACTATATACAAAAGTCATTAATAGTATATTTAATCTTTCACAAAAAAAACATTAAAAATGTAAAGCCTAAACTGATAGATGAAATTTTAACGTTATTGAAAAATTCACATAAACCACAAGCTAAATTTCGATTAACTAAAGATGTTTATCTGACTAAAAACTATAATTTATGTACAATTAATGACGATAATAACGAAACTTTAGTGAATGATGCTAAAACAACATCACTATTAATTAATCATTGGTACAAAGCTATTGCGGGATTTTCTTTTGGAGTATTTGATGAACAATTTAATTATAATGCATTGAATGAAATAGATAGAAAGTCAACTTTTTATTTAAATGATAAACAATTGCCCTTAATAGTGCGTTTGACCAATAAAAATGATAAAATAACTTTAAAAAATGGTGGACATCAATCCGCTAAAAGAATTTTTATTAATAAAAAAGTACCTAATTTTTTTCGCGAAAGAGCTCAAACGTTGTTAGATAAAGATGGCAGAGTGCTATCGATAATTGGATATAGTGAATCAACTATTTTAAAATCTACCGATAAACGTTATACTCTATTAGTTAAAGGGATAAATTTGAAAGGGGAAGAACATGAATAACGATATTCTTAAAACACTTTATAGCGAAGAGGATATAAAACAAGCTTGTAAAAAACTTGGTAAACAAATTTCTGAAGATTATAAGGGAAAAACACCAATTATAATTGGCGTTTTAAAGGGTGCTATTTTCTTTATGACAGATATGGTTCGTGAAATGGATATTTATACTAAGTTAGATTTTATTGACGTTTCTAGCTACAATGGTGGTACTAAATCTTCAGGTTCTGTTAAATTAATTAAAGATATTGATATAGATGTTAATGGTCAAGATATTATCTTTATGGAAGATATTATTGATACAGGCCGTACTTTAAAATATTTAAAAGAACTATTAGCTGATAGAGGTGCTAATTCAATTAAGGTATGTACATTAATGGATAAACCAGAAGGTCGAGTAGTTGAAGTGAAAGCCGATTATGTAGGTTTTGAAGTACCTAATGAATTTGTTGTTGGATATGGCTTGGACTATGATGGTAAATATCGTAATCTTCCCTATGTTGGTGTGTTAAAACCTAAAATTTATTCAGATCAATAAAAATCAATTCAAATTCTTTGTTTTTACTATGATATTGTATATCATAATATAACGTATCGCTTTTATCGTGATATAATGATGATAATAAATTATGTGCTGATTAATAATATCAGCACTTTTTAGAGGAGGCAGTTAATGAATAATAAGGGAAAAGGAATATTTAAAAATAGTCTTTTCTATATTGTTTGTTTGCTAATTTTGATGGGAGTATTTTTTGCCATTGGTGGTAGAAATGGTTCTGGTCAAAGTCAAGCAATTCAATCAAGCCAATTCGTTAATGATTTAAAGAGTAATAAAGTTAAAAGCTTTTCTGTTCAACCTTCGGGTGGCGTTTATCAAGTTTCTGGTCAATACAGAACTGAACAAAATGCTGAATCACAAAAGAATTATGGCTTTACTTTAGGAAATTCTAGAAGTAATACTAAGGTTTCTTCATTTACAACAACTGTTTTGAAGAATAATAGCACTATCTCTGAAATTACTAATTATTCTAGAAAAAATGATGTCAAGATGGGTGCAAAAGCTGCTGAAACTAATGGTTTCTGGGTAAATCTTTTAGTTTCAGTACTTCCATTAGTACTTATTTTTGTATTTTTCTTCTATATGATGAGTCAAGCTGGTGGCCAAGGTGGTCAAGGTGGAATTATGAAATTCTCCAAGAGCAAGGCTAAACCTACTAGCAGCAAAGATAACAATGTAAGATTTTCCGATGTTGCGGGTGAAGAAGAAGAAAAACAAGAATTAGTAGAAGTTGTTGAATTTTTGAAAAACCCTAAGAAGTTCTCTAAATTGGGTGCAAAAATTCCTCATGGTGTATTACTTGAGGGACCTCCTGGTACAGGTAAAACTTTATTAGCTAAAGCTGTTTCTGGTGAGGCAGGGGTTCCTTTCTATTCTATTTCTGGTTCTGATTTCGTTGAAATGTTTGTCGGTGTTGGTGCTAGTCGAGTTCGAGATTTATTTGAACAAGCTAAGAAATCTGCTCCAGCAATTATTTTCATTGACGAAATTGATGCCGTTGGTCGTAAACGTGGCGCCGGAATGGGTGGTGGTCACGATGAACGTGAACAAACTTTAAATCAGTTGTTAGTAGATATGGATGGTTTTAGTGGTAATGAAGGAGTTATTGTTATCGCTGCTACTAACCGTGCTGATGTTTTAGATCCTGCTTTGACTAGACCAGGTCGTTTTGATCGTAAAGTTTTAGTGGGTCGTCCAGATGTACGTGGTAGAGAAGCTATTTTAAAAGTTCATGCTAAGTCTAAACCATTAGCAGAAAATGTTGATTTAAAAGAGATTGCTAAACAAACACCTGGATTCGTAGGTGCTGATTTGGCTAACTTGTTAAATGAAGCTGCATTGCTAGCTGCACGTAGAAACAAATCTGAAATTGGCCCAGATGAATTAGATGAGGCTGAAGATCGTGTAATTGCTGGTCCCGCTAAGAAGAGTCGTGTAGTTAATGCACAAGAACAAAAAACAGTTGCTTACCATGAAGCAGGTCATACAATTGTGGGTCTTGTTTTAAATGATGCACGAGTTGTTCATAAGGTTACAATTGTACCTCGTGGACGTGCTGGAGGTTATGCAATTATGTTACCTCGAGAAGATCAACAATTAATGTCTAAGAAAAACGCAATGGAACAGATTGCTGGTTTAATGGGTGGTAGAACTGCTGAGGAAATAATCTTTAATTCAGAATCTTCCGGAGCATCTAATGACTTTGAACAAGCTACTAATTTGGCTAGAGCAATGGTTACGCAATATGGAATGAGCAAGAAAATTGGTACTGTACAATTAGAAAGTCCTTCTCAAGATCCATATTCAGGTAGAAAATATTCTGAACGTACTGCTTCTGAAATCGACGAAGAAGTTCGTCGTATCATTAATGAAGCTCATGAAAATGCACGTGAAATTATTGAATCTCACCGTGAACAACATGAATTAATTGCTAAGGCTTTGCTTAAGTATGAAACTTTAGACGAAAAGCAAATATTGAGTTTGTATCATGATGGTAAAATGCCAGAAGATGATGATAAATCTGAATTTCCAAGTGAACATGCTACAACATTTGAAGAATCTAAAGAACAATTAGAAGAACGTGAAAATTCAGAGGCTGAAAATACAAATAATAAAGCTCAAGAAAATTCTAGTTCTGATGTTAAAGACGAAAATGATAAATCCAATAAGGACTAATTAAAGAAACGTGGGCGAATTCTTTCACTCACGTTTTTTTACGATTATAAATACTAATATGAAAGAGGAATAATTATGAGCGATTATTTAACTAAAAGTGTAACTAATGACGGTATGTTTAGAGCATATGCTATAACTGCTACTGATACAGTACAAGAAGCTCAAGAAAGACATAAAACATGGCCAACTGCTTCAGCGGTTTTAGGAAGAAGTTTAGTTGGGGGAGTTTTATTGGCTTCTTCTGTTTTGAAGGGTAAAGAGACTATGACCATAAAAATTCAAGGTGATGGTCCCGCAGGCATGATTGTTGTAGATGCTGATGCTAATGGAAATGTTAAGGGATATATGCATAATCCAAATGTTGATATTCCTTTAAACAAGCACCATAAATTAGACGTAGGTGGAGCTGTTGGTAAAAATGGTTTCATGCAAGTTATGAAAAGTTTGGGTGGAAATGAACCTTATACTAGTGAAGTTCAATTAGTTTCTGGTGAAATTGGTGATGATTTTACTTACTATTTAGCACAATCAGAACAAATCCCATCAGCAGTTGGGGTTTCAGTATATGTTAATGATGATAACAATATAGGTGCAGCCGGTGGATATTTGATTCAAGTTATGCCAGGTGCTTCTGATGATGCAATTTCTAAGTTAGAAAAACGTTTGAAGTCTTTGCCAATGATCTCTGAATTAATTTTATCTAAGCAAAAACCAGAAGATATTTTAAAATTAATCTTTGGTGAGGATAATTTAAAAATATTGGATAACATGCCGGTTCAATTCAAGTGTGATTGTAGTAAACAAAAATTTGCTGATAAAATTATTGGAATTGGTTCAAAAGAAATCGAGTCAATTATTGAAGAGGATCACGGAGCTAAGGTTGTATGTAATTTCTGTCAAAATGTTTACGACTATAGTGAAGATGATTTAAAAGCCATGAAGGTTTTGGCTGATGCCAGAAAAAAATACTAAAAAAGATGATGATAAAGAATAGCGAGGTAAAATACTATGGAATGGCAAATAGGCGACGTTAAAATTCCTAATCGTTTAGTAGTAGCACCTATGGCTGGTGTAACTAATCCAGCATTTAGAATTATATGTAAAGAATTTGGTGCAGGATTAGTAGTTTGTGAAATGATTTCTGACCGTGGCATTATGTATAAAAACAAAAAAACCTTAGATATGATGTTTGTAGATCCCAAAGAGCATCCTATGAGTATCCAAATTTTTGGTGGAACTAAGGAAACATTGGTTGAGGCTGCTAAATTCGTAGATCAAAAAACTTCTGCAGACATCATTGATATCAATATGGGATGCCCTGTAAATAAAGTAGTTAAAACTGATGCTGGTTCTAAATGGTTATTAGACCCAGATAAAGTATATGAAATGGTTTCTTATGTAACTGATGCTGTTAAAAAACCAGTTACTGTAAAAATGCGTACTGGTTGGGACAGTGATCATATCTACGCGGTGCAAAATGCTCTAGCAGCTGAAAAAGCTGGAGCATCAGCTATTGCAATGCATGGACGTACTAGAAAACAAATGTATCAAGGTCACTCTGATTGGAATGTCTTAAAAGAGGTCGCTAGCAATTTAACAATTCCTTTTATGGGAAATGGGGATGTTGTCACTCCTCAAGATGCTAAGAAGATGTTAGAAGATGTTGGCGCAGATGCTGTAATGATTGGCCGAGCGGTTGAAGGAAATCCGTGGATGCTTACACAGACTAAGCATTATTTAGAAACAGGTGAATTGTTACCTGAACCAAGTGTAGAATCTAAAATAGCCACTGCCAAAGAACACTTGCATCGATTAGTTGGTGTTAAGGGTGCCAATGTTGGACCTAGAGAATTTAGAGGACAAGCTGCATATTATCTTAAGGGAATTTCACATTCTGCTAGAACTAGAGCAGCTTTAAATAGTGCTGATACTGAACAAAAAATGATTGACATTTTCGATAAATTCTTAGAAAAAAATCAAAAACGTGCAAATAGAACAAATTAATCAAAATTCTATTTTATGTTGTTAGTAATTTTTATGGTATGATTATTAATATAACAATTTAATAACTTATGGAGGTTTTAGTGTGGCACAAGAAAAGCAAATGAATGATCAACTCCGTGTTCGTCGCCAAAAAATGGACGAATTACGTGAAGAAGGCATTGATCCTTTTGGTCATCGTTTTGAACGTACTAATTTAGCACAACAACTACATGACAGTTATAACGATTTAACTAAAGAAAAATTAGAAGAATTAGATAAAAACGTTAAAATTGCTGGTCGAATGGTTGCTAAACGTGGAAAAGGTAAAGTAGGCTTTGCTGATATTCAAGACCGTTCTGGACGTATTCAAATTTACGTTAGAAAAGATGTTATTGGTGAAGAAAAATACCATATCTTTAAGCGCTCAGATTTAGGTGATCATTTAGGAATCGAAGGCCAAGTTATTAAGACTGATATGGGAGAATTAACAGTTAAGGTAAGTTCTGTTACCTTCCTTTCTAAAGCTTTACGTCCCTTACCAGATAAATTTCATGGTTTACAAAATAAAGAACAAAAATATCGTCAACGTTATTTAGATTTAATTGCTAATCGTGATAGTTTTGATCGTTTCCAAAAACGTAGCAAAATTATTTCAGCAATTAGAAACTTTTTAGATAATGAAATGGATTGTACAGAAGTTGAAACACCAGTGCTTCATAATCAAGCTGGTGGGGCTAGTGCACGTCCATTTATTACTCATCATAATGCATTAGATATTGATTTATATCTAAGAATTGCTCTTGAACTTCATTTAAAACGATTAATCGTAGGTGGAATGGAAAGAGTTTATGAAATTGGACGAGTATTTAGAAATGAAGGAATGGATACTGACCATAATCCAGAATTTACTGAATTAGAATCATACATTGCTTATTTTGACTTCCATGATGTTATGGATGAAACTGAAGGAATCTTTAAAGCCGCTGCTAAAGTTGTTTCTGATAATGGTAAAATCACTTACCAAGGAAATGAAATTGACTTTAACAAGCCTTTTGAACGTCTTCACATGGTAGATGCCATTAAACAATATACTGGTGTAGACTTTTGGAAAGAAATGAGCTTAGAAGATGCCAGATCATTAGCTGATGAACATCATGTCAGCTATGAAAGTTATTGGAAAGTTGGACATATTATAAATGCATTCTTTGAAGATCTTGTACAACCTAAAATTCAAAATCCAACATTTATTTATGGACATCCATTAGAAATATCACCATTAGCTAAAAAGAATGCTGATGATCCAAGATTTACAGATCGTTTTGAACTATATGTTTTAGGCATGGAATATGCTAATGCATTTACTGAACTTAATGATCCAATCGATCAAAAAGCTAGATTTGAGGCTCAAGCAGCTGAAAAAGCTCAAGGAAATGATGAAGCTCAACCAATCGATAATGACTTTGTTGAATCATTGGAATACGGTATGCCTCCAACAGGTGGTTTAGGAATTGGAATCGATCGTTTAGTAATGCTATTAACTGATGCTAAATCTATTCGTGACGTGTTATTATTCCCAACTATGAGACCTGAAGAAGAAGAATAGTTATAAAAAAGGAAATTAATTTAAATTAATTTCCTTTTTTTATTGACATTTTTTAAAATACACGGTATATTATTACTTGCGCTGTTAAATGTGCATATCACTTAAATATTTAAATGTTAACAAATTAAAAAAAGTTGTTGACATTACAAAATATAAATGATATTATTAAATAGTTGTCGTTAAGGCGATGACAAAATAGATTAGATCTTTGAAAACTGAACAAGATTTTGATAATCGATGATGTGTAAGGAACTTACGAAAGTAAGTAATTAAACATTGCGAAGTCAATTCGCTTATA
>NZ_BPLL01000011.1 GCF_019656235.1 Apilactobacillus xinyiensis
AGTTGAATATTTTGACATAAAAAAACCGCCTTAAAAAATTAGATATTATGTCTAACTTTTTTAAGGCGGTACACTTTGTGGACACCTTTTTTATTTAATATTTTTAAATAATGACAATAATTTATCCCTTAAATTTTTATCATGAGCAAAAATGTACAGACCATGTACGCCACGTTTCATTAAAACATTAATTGAATTTAAAATTAACTGTTTTTTTATTTTTTCAAAACTTTCATCATTTTCCATATCAGGTCTTTTTTTTAATGATTCAACGTCAGTAAATTTATTTAAATTAACATCTATTGTTTTTCCATCATTGCTTAATGAAATGGGTGGCCCTAATATTACACCTACATAGTTTAAATCAAATCCTTGGCAAGTAAAAATTGATCCGACTTCATTTATAGTTTTAGGGATTTCAGCCCAAGGAGTTTGTGTAAAATTATATTGATCCCAAGGCATTTTAAAGTTTCCTTCAATTACGTAGTGTTTACCACCATCTAAAGTTGAGGGGTAACCTGAGGTAGAAACAATTCTAGAAAGTCCCACTTGTTTATTTTTTTTAACAATAGTTTTTCGCATTTCTTCAGCATCTTCAAAAACTTTAAAGTCATAATTTTGTTTGGCATCATTAGGAATTTCTTCCAGATAACCATCGGTAAAACTGTTAATCCAATCAACTAGCTTTTGGCTAGCAGTCATTCTAAACTGTTTAGTTAAATGATATTCATCATTGTGGTATGGCTCTAATAATCGTCTCAACATTTCTTCGTTCCAAAACATTTTAGTTCTCAATACTTGTCGATGGTCAAAAACGATAATAGTTACTTTTGATTTTTTAATAATTTCGGTTAATTGATTATCTTGATAAAAATTGTTGTAATGATCGGAACGTGATAATAGTAAATGGGCTTCATCAACGATTATTATATCTGAATGCAGGCCATTTTTATTCATTGAATTAATGAACGAAGTGGGGCGATTAAAATTTTTCTTTAATACATTGGGTTCGTCACCAGCAATGTTTTTATAAACTTTTAGAATTTCAGGATGATTCACTAAAAAATGATTTTGGGTACCTTCTAAGATACCGGGTTGCTTAGCCATTTGCTGAAAATCATAAAAAAGTTTGCTTAGTACAACACTTTTTCCGGTTCCAGCATCTCCGTAAATTGTAAAAACAGCATGTTTAGTTTGATTGAAATTGTTTTTAGCAAAATTTTCAATTTTTTCAACTAAATATTGCTGTTCATCGGTTAGATTTTTATTAGGATTAAGCTTATCTACCGCTGCATTTTGTAATTGCATTAAAAACTTTCTTTCTTTTGGAAATTATGTTTAATTTTATCATAAATTGCATCTGTAGTTTGCCAATCGTTCATAGTGTATAAGTGAATTCCATCAACATTATGTTTCAACAAATCATTAATTTGATTGACTGAAAAATTAACGCCATATTGATCTAATTCGTTTACGTTATCAAACTTGCCATGTGTCGATATCATATTATGATCTAACCAATGTAGTTGGTAATCTTTAGTAACAGGCATGATACCAGAAAAGACTGGCACGTTGATATCTTGTTTACGAATTTTTTGAATAAATTGATATACTTTTTCATTGTCAAAACAAATTTGAGAGATTAACCCAATTGCACCAGCATTTACTTTTATTTTCAAATGTTCAATGTCTGATTTCAAATCTTTAGCTTCGGGATGTTTTTCTGGATAGCATGTACCAAAAATTTCTATGGATTTATCATAGTCATTTATAAACTTGACTAAATCACTAGCATAATGAAAATCATTTTTAATATTAATACCATGGTATAAATTACCTTGTAGGGCTAATATTCTGTGAATTCCATATGATTCTAAAGTTTTAAGTTCGGTTATAATTTCATCTTTAGTTTTACTAATAGCTGACATATGAACTAAAACGGGAATCTTTAGGTCTTTTTTTATATAATTAGTTATTTGAACAATATCTTCAAAGCGCGTTTCACTTAAGTTATTTATAGATACAAAACTTGGTCGCCACTTTTTTAAATAATGTTTTATTAATTGAATTTGATTCAATTCAGCTGATATTTCAATAGAAAACATTTTATTACTCATAAATGTATTTTCCTTTCAAAATTGTATACTTTTATAGTAATTAATATATTGAGTATATACAACCATATTTTAATCGTTTATCAAAATATTGATTTTCATGATATAATCTTAAAAAAATTAGAAAATTGCCATGAAAAAATTATTAAGTAATAATGTTTTAATTAATGAATTACTTAAGTGAATTTAAATTGTTTTAATAATTTTAGATTCAAGTGATTATCTATAAAAGACATTCATCAGGAGGTTTTTGAATTGAAAGAAATCAATGAACATCAAAAGTGGTTAAAGAATTTTTACCAAAGTCGAGAATGGTATGAACTATCACCATTCGTTAGAATGAACTTTATTGCTGAAGAAATCGGTGAATTGGCCAGAGCAGTACGCGCAATTGAAATTGGAAGGGACCATCCTGGTGAAAGTAAAAAAACGCCGGAACAATTAGATGATAATTTACATGAGGAGTTATCTGATTTATTAGACCAAGTATTAGTTCTGGCATCTAAATATAATATATCTGGTGAAGAACTGTTGAAATATAGTGAACATAAATTACATAAGCGTTTTAACTTTTAAATAAAAATAAGCTATCTCAATTAGGAGATAGCTTATTTTTATTTAAATTAATTTATTGACTAGTTCATGAACACTATTTTCAAATGTATTTAATTTTTCTAGGGCTATATCTTTAGTTTTGCCATTTGTACCTACATAGAATTTGATTTTAGGTTCAGTTCCTGATGGTCTAACAGCCAACCAAGTTCCATCTTCTAACCAGTATTTTAAAACGTTGGACTTAGGCAATGAAATACTTTCTTGCTTGCCATCTTGATTAATTTTTATAGATTCTTGGAAGTCTTCAGCTGATATAACTTTATGATTACCAAAACTATCTAAGTTACTATTTCTAAGGTTATTCATGATGCTAGCCATCTTGTTTTTACCGTTAGGGCCTTCAAATACTTTAGAAACAGTCTTTTCTTCATAAAATCCATATTTTTTATAAATGTCTTGTAAGCCGTCATATACAGTCTTACCGTTTTCTTTATAATAAGCGGCTACTTCTGCTAGTAACATAGTTGATTGAATGGCATCTTTGTCTCGAACGAAAGGTTTAATTAAATAGCCAAAGCTTTCTTCAAATCCAAATAAGAAAGTATGACTATGTTTTTCTTCAAATTCTTTGATTTGTTCAGCTATAAATTTAAAACCAGTTAAAACATTGATGGTTTTGATATTATAACTTTCAGCAATCTTACTTGCTAGTTCAGTGGATACGATAGACTTAACAATTACACCATTACTAGGTAATTCATTATGTGCTTGTTTAGCTTTTAAAATGTAATCCATTAAGACAACTGCAATTTGATTACCTGACATTAATTCATAGTTGCCATCAGGTTGACGTACGGCAGCTCCTAATCGGTCAGCATCTGGATCAGTAGCAATTAAAATGTCAGCTGCAGTTTTATTACCTAACTTAATAGATAAATCAAAAGCTTCCGGAAATTCTGGATTAGGGAATTTTACAGTAGGAAATTCAGGATCTGAAATAGTTTGTTCAGCTACAATATCATAGTTCATAAATCCAGCATTTTGTAATGCTCTTCTAGCTAAAACTTTACCAGTACCATGTAGAGGGGTGTAAACAAATTTTAAATTTTTACCTGTTTTCTTAATTAATTCATGATTTATATTTACAGATTTAGCCTCTGTTAAATACGCTTCATCTACATCTTCACCAATAATTTTAATTAAATTGTTTTTTCTTAAATCACGTTCTGGCATTGTTTGGATTGAAAATAAATCCGAAGTTTGTCTTACAAATTCAGTAATCATGTCAGATGCTTCTGGAGGCATTTGGCCACCATCTTCACCATATATTTTATATCCATTATATTGTTTAGGGTTGTGGCTGGCAGTAATCATAATTCCAGCAAAAGCATTTAAATGTCTAACGGCAAAAGATAGTTCTGGAGTAGGTCTAATTCCGTCAAATACATATGAAGGAATATTATGATGACCTAATACTTTAGCTGCTTCATAAGCAAATTCTTTAGAGTGGTAGCGAGAATCAAAGCTTATGGCAACTCCACGTTTTTTATCAGCATTGTTTAAAGTGTCCATATATTTAGCTAGACCTTCAGTTGCCTGTCTAATAGTAAAAATGTTGATACGATTAGTACCAGCACCCATGATGCCACGCATTCCAGCAGTTCCAAATGATAAGAAGCCATTGAAAGCATCTTCAATAATATTTTCTTGATTATCAATTTCAGTAAGATCTAATTTAATTGATTCTGGAAGATTGCTTGCTTGCTTCCATTGTGTATATATTTCGTTTTTAATCATAATAAAATCCCCAATAAATTCGATTACGTTACTATTTGTGATTATAGTTAAATCAATATTTTAAGTCAATTTACTACATATAATATTATATCTTTTTATCATTATTTTCGCTTAAATTTTATTCAACTAGTTAACAAATTATACTATATATCATATAATATTATCGAGGTGATAATATGGCTGTACAAATTAGCTCCCGATTACTTGATGGCAGCGTGCTAGGACTGTTATCAGTAAAAGATTATTATGGGTATGCTTTAACTCAAGAAGTACAAAAATACATAGCAGTTTCTGAATCCACTATGTATCCAGTTTTACGTCGTTTAAAATCTAATGGATTAGTCACTACGTATGATGAACCTTATCAAGGTCGTAATCGTAGATATTATCGAATTACCAATTTAGGTTTAAATAGTTTAAAAAGTATTGATATAGAATGGAAACAATTTAAAAATGCAGTGGATACTATGCTGAAAGGAGATAGACATGAATAAATATATAGAGGAATTAAGTAAACTTTTAAATGTCCTTTCCTATCAAGACAAACAAGATGCGTTAAATTTTTATACTGAATATTTGCAAGATGGTGATTTTAAGACATATGCAGAGTGCTCAGAAAAATTAGGGACTCCACAGATGTTAGCTAATAAAATAATTGCTAATTATCAAAGTGAGCATGGTAGTGGTTACGTTCGCGATAAAAGGAATGTATCGATTGTTTTAATTGTTTTACTTTGCATAATTGCCATTCCTTTCTTATTAACGATTATTTCAATTATTTTTTCAATATTTGTAACGATATTCTCAGTAATATTTTCAATTATAGTAACTATTTTTGCACTGGGGTTATCTGCAATTGTGATTTTAGTGGTTTCATTTTGGTTACTTTTCACTAACTTTTGGACCGGTCTGTTTTACTTAGGTCTAGCGCTAGTCACTTTAGGCATAGTTACTATATTATTTGAACCAGCTAAATGGCTATTAATTAATTTACTTTTAATAACCAAAAATTTTTGTAAATGGTCTTATAGTCAAATAACAAATATTGCTAAAAAATTTTTTTGAAAAGGAAGATAGATATGCAAAATAAATATGTAATTAGTTTAATAGTTTTGTTTTTAGGAATTATCTTGATTTTTGTGGGCTTTTTGCATAATGGAGTTCGTCCATTATACTTTAGTAATAAGCATAATTTAGTGATTGGATTGAAAAATAAGCACGTTTATCGCAAAATTAACAACCAAGAAGTTAGTGGTATTAAAACTATTAGTATAGAAAACAATTCTAATGTATCAATTCAACCTAGCTCAGACCCAAGAATTATATTTTATAACTCTAAAGAGAATAATTCTGGATTAAGCATATCAAATCATGAATTGCGTGTTACTGGCAATGAAAACTCTGGATTTATGTTAGTTGGTTTATTTCAAAACGTTTCTAATAAAACTGAAATTTACTTACCAGAAAATGTTTATTTAAACTATATTCATCAATATAATCAGTCCGGTGATGTGTTTATTAAAGATATTAATACCAAAGAAATGTCTTTAAGCGGTGGAAGTGTTCATTTGCAGAATGTAAATGCTCAGGGGACAATTAAAATTGGTAGTACCGATGGTGATGTTCATTTATCAAATGTAAAAGCCAATAATGCGATTTTAAATGCAGATGATGGTGATATCTCAATTGTTAATAGCATTTTTAACAAGGGTGAAAGTCAAATTGTCGATAGTGATGGGGATGTAACATTGAAAAATGCTACATTTGATTCGCTTTACTGTAATGTTAGTGATGGCGATATTAACTTTTATAATCTATTAGCTAATAAAAAAATAAATGCTCAATCTGAAGACGGCGATATTTCTGGCAAAATCATCAATGATAAGAATGTTAAAATAAATGCTAAATCTGATGATGGTAGTACCAATGTTTACCAACCTAATAACTACACAGACCCTAAGCATTTAAAAACTTATAGTTTTTATACCAGTGATGGGGATGTTAACATATCAAAACGGTAAGGTACATTAAAATAAGTTACAGATTGAAATAATCGTAACTTATTTTTTTTATTCTAGTTAAATTTGCTTAAAGCCTATGTAAATTTGCATATTTTCGCTTTTATTTAGTAAGTATGTTATTCACAATGGTTGAAAAAAAACTTAAAATATCAGAAACTATAACAGTAGTTTTAGAAATTATATTATTTTATTATTTTTATGAGGAGACATCATGAGCGGTTTTTCAATTTTATCTACTGCTAAAGCTGTTCCCAAAAAAGTAGTTACCAATGATGATTTAGCAAAAATTATGGATACATCTGATGAATGGATTACCAGAAGAACTGGAATTAAAACTCGTCACATTGCTAATGATGAAACAACTACTTCTTTATGCACTAATGTTGCTGAAAACTTGCTTCAAAGAGCAGGGGTTGATGCTTCAGAAATAGATTTCATAATTGTGGGAACTATGTCTTCTGATTATCAAACCCCATCAACTGCAGCCTCAGTACAAGGCTTAATTGGGGCAACTAACGCAGTTGCATTCGATATTAATGCCGCTTGTTCAGGATTTGTTTTTGGATTGGATATTTTAAATTCTCTATTGAATCGAGATGTTGAATCTAAAGGAATCTTAATCGGTGGTGAAACACTTAGCAAAATGATTGATTGGAACGACCGCAGTACGGCTGTATTATTTGGTGATGGAGCTGGTGGTGTTTTAGTTTCAAATCAAGGTAGCGGTGAAATACTATCCAAGGATTTAAAAACTTATGGTGAAAAGGGTCATTCTTTGACTGCTGGTCATATAAGTAAGACAGATGAAAATGCTGATATTTATTTTCATATGGATGGTCGAGCAGTTTATGATTTTGCTACGCATAGCGTCCCAGAATCAATTAAACGTGCTGCAGAATCTGCAAAAATTGATTTGCAAGATATAGACTATTTTGTCCTACATCAAGCTAATGCTAGAATAATCAAAAGTGTTTCCAGGAAATTAGGTATTAGTATCGAACGTTTTCCAATTAACATTAATCAGTATGGGAATACTGCAGCAGCTAGTGAACCAATTTTGTTAGAAGAATTGACACAGCATGGTACAATAGCTAGGGGCAATATTGTTGCCCTTTCTGGTTTCGGTGGTGGCTTAACCACAGGAACTGTTATTTTAAAATACTAAATTATATTATGGAGTGAATTATATTATGGCAGACAAGAATGCAATTTTAGATAAGGTAAAAGAAATCGTTGTGGATCAATCAGACGTTAAAGCTGATGACATTAAAATGGACACTAACTTCAAAGAAAACTTGGATTTAGACAGTCTTGACTTATTTGAAATCGTTGACGCTTTAGAAGACGAATACGATATTGAAATTGATTCAGATAATGATATTGAAACTGTAAATCAATTAGTTGATTACGTTGCAAAACAATTAGATGAAAAATAATTAGATTTGCTTAGGAGTGTTTAAATTTGAATATTTGTTATTTATTCAGTGGACAGGGAAGTCAATTTCCAAAGATGGGACAAGATTTATATGAATCTAATCCTATCTATAAAAAAACCATTGATGAAGCATCCAGTGTTTTAAATTTAAACTTAGCAGATCCAGACATTTTTGATAATTCTAAGAATACTCAAATCGCAATTTTAACTATGAGCGTTGCAATTTATCGTATTTTATCCGATAAGTTGCCTAAAGCTACAGTTGGCATGGGTTTGAGCTTAGGTGAGTATAGTGCTTTAGTTGCTGCTAAAGCACTATCTTTTCAATCAGGGCTAAAATTAGTCCATGATCGTTCTATGTATATGGATGAAGCTGGTGAAAAGAACCCAGGTGCGATGGCAGCTGTTCTAGGAATTAGTCCGGATGATGTTAAGCATGTCTGTGATGAAATTGATGGGGTATATCCCGCTAACTACAACACCGCAAAGCAAACGGTCATTGGTGGAACTAAAGATGGTGTTAAAAAAGCTATGGAAACTTTTAAAGCCCAAGGGGTTAAACGAGTTATTCCATTAAAAGTAGCTGTAGCATCACATACTCCATTAATGCAGCTAGCTTCTGATAAGCTATCCAATCGTTTGGCAGATGAAGATTTCACAGAACCTGAATTTAAGGTAATGAGTAATACCACTGCTGAACCTTTTACAGCTGATTCAGTTAAACAGACATTAGTTGAACAATTAATTAATCCAACTCATTTTATGCAAGACCTACAAGCAATTGAAGATGACGGCATTGATGCATTTATCGAGATTGGACCAGGTAATACTTTGAGTAAATTAGCCAAAAAGACAGTTAAAGGTGTTCCAACATATAATGTTGATAGTGTTGATTCACTTAATGATTTACTCAACACATTGAAGGAGGATTAGCATGGATACTAATGATAAAAAAGTTATTTTAATTACGGGTGCTACCAAAGGACTTGGTTTAGCCGATGCTATTAGACTATCTAAAGATAGTAACAACATTGTTATTGCTAATTCACATCGTGAACTATCTGATGCTGAACGTGATGAATTACAAAGCAAGTTTGCCAACCCAGTTGATATTTTAGTTGGTGATGTTGCTTCTGAAGATGATGCTAAATCCATGGTAAATGAAGTAGTTGATAAATATGGACGTATTGATGTTTTAATTAATAACGCTGGTATTACTCAAGATACTTTATTAACCAGAATGAAAGCAGATTCATTTAAACAAGTTTTAGACACTAATTTATTTGGGGTCTTTAACATGACTAAATTCGCTTTAAAGAATATGCAAAAGAAACGTCAAGGATGCATCATTAACATGGCTAGTATTGCTGGATTACATGGTAACTTGGGACAAGCTAACTATTCTGCAAGTAAGGCCGGAATTGTTGGATTAACTAAGACAATTGCTCAAGAAGGAGCATTGCGTGGAATTCGTTGTAATGCAGTCGCACCTGGTATGATAACTTCCGATATGACTGCTAAATTAAGTGACAAGAATATTAAAAAGTGGGAAGAACAAATTCCATTGGGTCGCTTTGGTAATCCTGACGAAGTTGCAGAAGTTGTTGAATTCTTAATTAATAGTAGATATATTACTGGACAAGTAATTACTGTTGATGGCGGTTTAACCATGTAATCAAAGTTAAATAAGAACAAATCTTAATTAACAGGAGAATCTGTAATGAACGAAAAAGATATCGAAAAATTAATGGATAAGTTTGACAGTTCTAGCATGCAAGAACTTAAAATCAATGATGAGAACGGTACTAATATTTACTTTAGTAAGTTAAGTAGCAAGAATAGTGGTGATGTTAAGGAAAAAAATACTGTTGCATCTAACACACCTGTTCAAAGTACTGATACCAAACCATCTAATTCCAGTAGTAAAATTACTGCACCATTGGTTGGAATTGTGTATTTCTCACCAAGTCCAGAAAAACCGGTATACAAAAATATTGGGGACCACGTTAAAAAAGGTGAAGTAGTTTGTGTCATTGAAGCTATGAAAGTTATTAATGAAGTTAAGAGTACGGTAAACGGTACAATTACTAAAAAAATGACTGATAATGGATCAATGGTTGAATACGATCAACCTATTTTTGAAGTGGAGGAGGACTAATCTTGGAATATAACGTACAAGAATTTATTCCACAAAGATATCCATTTCAAATGATTGATAAGATAGAAGAAGTAAAACCAGGAGAGGGCGCAAAAGCAACTAAGCTTTTGAATGTCAACGAATGGTTTTTTCAAAATCAACACAAAGAATTTGGAATGCCTAGACCTTTAGCAATGGAAATGTTAGCACAAACAGGAGTTGTTTCCTTGCTTTCAATGCCTGAGTATAAAGGACGTAACGTTTTCTTTGGTGGAATCAAAAATGCTACTTTTGAAGACAGTTTTAGACCTGGTGATAAATTAGATTTAGCTGTCGAAATGATTAAGCTAAAACGTAATATTGGTGAAGGCCATGGCACGATTACTAGAGACGGCAAAATTATTTGTGAAGCTAATTTAATTTTTGCGATTGAATAGCTTTGAATTAAGGGTGATTTAATGTTTAAGAGAGTTTTAGTCGCAAATCGTGGCGAAATTGCGGTACAAATTATACGCTCGTTACATGAAATGAATATCGAAGCAGTGGCAGTTTATTCTACAGCTGATAAAGATAGTATGTTTGTTAAACTAGCTGACCAATCTGTTTGTATTGGTGGTCCATTTCCCAATGAATCATATTTGGATATGCCATCCATAATTGATGCAGCCTGTTTAACTGATTGTGATGCAATTCATCCTGGTTATGGCTTCCTTTCTGAAAATTCTGAATTTGCTGAATTGTGTGAGCAATGCCATATTAAGTTTATTGGCCCCAGTTCTAAGGTCATTGACTCAATGGGTAACAAGTCACATGCTAAAGCAGCCATGAAAAAAAGTGGAGTTCCAACTATTCCAGGTAGTGATGGATTTATTAAAGACATTGATGAAGCAATGAAAATTGCTAATGAAATTGGTTATCCAGTAATGCTTAAAGCTGCAGCTGGTGGTGGTGGAAAAGGGATTAGAAAGATTTCTAATGAAGATGAATTAAAACAAGTTTTTGCCACTACTAAGCGTGAAGCTAAAATGTCATTTGGTGACGATGCATTGTACATGGAAAAAGATTTAAGCAATGCCAAACATATTGAAATGCAAGTTATTGCTGACCAATTTAGTAACGTAGTGTATTTTCCAGAACGTGATTGTTCATTACAACGTGAGCATCAAAAAATTCTGGAAGAGAGTCCATGTATGAAAGTGTCTCCAGAACAACGACATTACTTGGGTAGTTTAGTCACTAAGGCTACTAAGGAAATTGGTTATGAAAACACCGGAACTTTTGAATTCTTATTAGATGAAGAAAATATGAAGTTCTATTTCATGGAAATGAATACACGTTTGCAAGTAGAGCATACAGTAACCGAAGAGGTTGCTGGTGTACAGCTAATTAAAGATCAAATCTTAGTTGCTGAAGGTAAAGAACTACCATTTAAACAATCTGATATTCGAGAAGATAGTTATGCTATTGAATGTCGTATTAACGCAGAAGACCCACAAAATGGTTTTTTACCTTCACCGGGTAAGATTACTAAATTGAGTTTTCCATTTGGAACTAAAGGAGTAAGAATTGACTCCGGAGTAGAAGAGGGTAGTGTTATTTCACCTTTTTATGATTCAATGATTGCTAAGATTATTGTTCATATGCCTACCAAAGAGCAAGCGATTACTAAGATGAAACGAGTAATTCAAGAGTTTGAAATTGAAGGTGTTAAAACAAACCGACAATTTTTATGTGACTTATTAGAAGATAAGAACTTTAATGATTCTAATTTTAATAATTTATATATTGAAAACTCATTCTTGAAAGAGTGGTTGAAGAAATTTGACACAAAATAATTCTGAAGAACAAGATTTGCAAACTTTAATGGATAAAATTCCAGATAATTTATGGGTTAAGTGTCCATTTTGTAAAGCAAGTTTTTATAGAAAAAAATTAGGCAAGTATTATGAATGTCCTGAATGTAGTTTTGGTTTTAGGATTGGTCATGAAAAACGAATTTCATTAATTTGTGATGAATTTACTCCCATTAATGCTGATTTAAAAACATCAAGTCGTTTTGATGATGAAAAATATTTAAGTAAATTAGATAAATCTCGTAAGATTACAGGCTTGAATGAAGGTGTTCAAACCGGAATCGGTAAAATTGGGCAACAATCATTTGGAATTGCAGTTATGGACTGGCGTTTTATCATGGGAAGTCTTGGAACTGCAACTGGTGAAAAACTTACGCGTTTGTTCGAAAAGTGTACTGATGAAAACCTTCCAGTAGTTGTTTTCTCTGCTTCAGGTGGGGCAAGAATGCAAGAAGGTATTCATTCATTAATGCAAATGGCCAAAGTTTCTCAAGCAGTTGCTGACCATTCTAAAAAAGGTCTGTTGTACATATCTGTATTAACTGATCCAACGACTGGTGGAGTAACGGCTAGTTTTGCAATGGAAGGCGATATTAACATTTCTGAACCACATACTTTAATTGGTTTTGCTGGACGTCGAGTAATTGAAAAGACAATTCAACAACGTCCACCAAAAGATTTTCAAAGAGCTGAAACCTTGTTAAAAAACGGCTTTTTGGATGCAATTGTTAAACGTTCAGAAATGAAATCTACATTGGCTAAGTTATTAGCATGGAACTAGGAGGACATTATTATGACTAAATCAGCATATGATCGCGTAATGGCTGCAAGAAGTTCTAATAAAATTAGTATCCATGATTTGGTAGCTGGTCTAACCGATGATTTTATAGAACTACATGGTGATCGAGCTTATGGCGATGATCCAGCAGTTTATGCAGGAATTGGAACTATTGACGGATTGCCAGTTACAATTACTAGTATTCAAAAGGGATTTGATACAGATTCCAACATTGAACGTCATTTTGGCTCAGCTGAACCAGATGGTTACCGTAAGGCATTGCGCTTAATGAAACAAGCTGAAAAATTTAATCGACCAATTATTAATTTAATTAATACACCAGGAGCCTATCCTGGCGTTGATGCTGAATATCATGGTCAAGGATATATGATTGCTCAATCAATTATGCAAGGATTAAATTTATCAGTACCATACATTAGTATAATTGTTGGTGAAGGTGGTAGTGGTGGTGCTTTAGCACTTGCTGTTGGTGATTGTGTATGGGCTATGGAAAATAGTGTTTATTCAATTTTATCGCCAGAAGGATATGCCACCATTTTATGGAAAGATTCAAGTAGAGCCGCTGAGGCTGCTGAACAAATGGGATTAACCCCCGAAGATTTAATTGAAAATGGAATCATTGATAAAATAATTCCAGAAGTATGTGATACAGAAACAATTAATAGTTTAAAAAATGAATTATTGAAAAAAATAAACGAACTAAAGAAACTACCTAAAGATGAACTGTTAGACAACCGTCATAAACGTTATCGAAAGTTTAACTAAACGTAATTTCTAATAATGATTTTATTAATTTAGGAGGCCAAATCTGATGGCAGGAATCTTAGACGGAAAACGAATTGTTGTAATGGGAGTTGCTAATAGACGTAGTATTGCTTGGGGTTGTGCAAAATCCCTAATGGATCAAGGTGCACAAGTTATTTTGACTTACCAAAATGATCGTTTAAAACGCCAATTAGAAAAAATTTCACCAGAAGGCACACCAATGATTCAATGTGATGTTGCTGAAGATGTTAACGTAGAAAATACTTTTAATAAAATTAAAGAAGACTACGGGAACATTGACGGAGTTTTGCATGCAATTGCATATGCTGACAAAAAGACCTTGTCTGGTGGAGTTATTGACGTTGAAAAAGATGGTTATAACCTTGCTCAAGACATTAGTGCATATTCACTAATTGCTGTTTCAAGATATGCAAGTAGAATTATGAACGAAGGTGGAAGTATTGCTACCTTAACTTACATGGGATCTACTAGAGCTATTCCATCATATAATATGATGGGAGTTGCTAAAGCTGCACTTGAAGCTAATGTTAGATACTTAGCTCGTGATTTGGGTGATAAGGGTATCCGTGTAAATGCTATTTCTGCTGGTGCTATTAAGACCCTAGCTGTTACAGGAATTAAAAATCACGGAGACTTACTTAAGGAATCTGAAATTCGTACTGTTGATGGTAAGAGTGTAGATATTTTCCAAATTGGTGGAACTGCCGCTTTCTTGATGAGTGACCTATCTTCAGGAATTACTGGTGACTTAATTTACGTTGATAAGGGTGTTCATTTATTATCATAATATGAACATCTATGTAGATAATATTAACAATCCGATTTATCAAGATGAGTTTATTCAAAGAAAAGTTGATTTTAATAAATTTCATACTCGACAAAAGATTGTAGGTCAACATTTAAAGGCTAAGTTCTTAGGTTTGTCATATCATGAAGTTTTAAATGGAACCCCATTTGTTAATAAGCAACATAATAAACCATATTTAAAATCCAAAAAATGCTTTTTTAATGTCTCTAACTCGTATGACTTGGTTATTTTAGTAACTAGTAGTCATGATGTTGGCGTAGACATTGAAAAAAAACGTTCATTTTCATATAAACGGATTGCTAGAGCTTTTAATTCGGATGAATTAGAATATTTAGCTAATGCTAAAAATGAATATATGACTTTAAAATTATGGACGATTAAAGAAGCTGTTTTAAAACAGATTGGAGTTGGCTTATCTGGAAATCCTAAAAGTGTGCATATTAATTTGGATAACTTAGAATTTGCTAAGCGTAATAACTGCATTTATCACTTGCATGATTTAGATTTGTTTAATGATTATCTAGGTACTATAGCTACAAAAGTATAAGAATGTGATTTTTGTGGATAAAAGCAAGCTTTATAAGCTACTGAATGCTGATTTTAAACCGCATGTTGAGTTGTTTAATAAGTTAAATTCGACTAATCAATATTGTTTAGATCAAAAAATTATTAATGAAACAATAGTAGTTGCTGATGAACAAACTGCTGGTAGAGGGCAGCGAGGACATAGTTTTTATTCTCCTAAACATACGGGAATTTATTTTTCGATTGTTTTACCTGTGTCTAGTCGATTTTTAATGAATCCAGGTATTTTAACGATTGGAATTGGAATAGCTGTATCTAAGGCAATTTATCAAATTAGTGGAATTCAAGTTGGTCTAAAATGGATCAATGATATTTATTTTAAACACCATAAATGTGCTGGCATTTTAGTAGAAACTAATGTAAACGAAAAAAATCATATTCAAAGCTTTGTTATTGGAGTGGGGATTAATCTATATCCCAATGATTTTCCAAGCGAAATTAGTCATCGAGCTGGTTTTTTATTCAGTAAAAATAACTTTTCTAATGAAAAGATTATTGCTGAGATTTACAATAATATAGTTAATATGTATTTTAATCAGTCCCAAGATTATATATTAGATAGTTATCGAAATATGTTAATATGGGTTGGTAAAAAAGTGCAAATTAATATTGAAAATATTGGATTAGTTAAAGGAACTTTGCAGGGGATAGATGAAATGTCTAGATTGCTATTAAAAGCAGATTCTGGAAAGTTATATCACTGTAATTATTCTGATTCCTCTAATCTTAGACTTATAGAATAATATCAATAAGGAGTGCTGATTTTGAGCGTACTAAACACAACAGAAATTATGGATTTAATTCCTAACCGTTACCCTATTTTATACATTGACAAGGTGGAAGAATTAGTTCCTGGCGAAAAAATCGTTGCAACTAAAAACGTTACAATTAATGAAAATTACTTCCAAGGACATTTCCCTGGTAACCCTGTAATGCCTGGAGTATTAATTATTGAATCTATGGCACAAGCTGCTTCTATTTTAATTCTTAAGAGTGAAAAGTATAAAGATAAGACAGCTTACATGGGTGAAATTAAAAACGCTAAATTTAGAAAAATGGTTAAACCAGGTGATGTAATTACTTTTGAAATCATCATGGGTAAACAAAAGAAAAACATGGGAGTTGTTGATTGTACAGCATACGTTGATGACAAGAAAGCTTGCCAAGCACAATTAACTTTCATCGTTCCTGATGTTAAACGTAAATAAAGGAGGACATTAAAATGCAACAACATAGAGTTGTAGTTACCGGAATGGGTGCTGTTAGTCCTTTAGGTAATGATTTAAATTCATTTTTAGATGGTATTTTTGCTTCTAAAACAGGTATTGCTCCAATTACGCATTTTGATGCTAGTGAAACTGGTGTTACATTAGCTGCAGAAGTAAACGATTTTGACCCACTAAAACGTTTAGATAAAAAAGTTTCTAAACGTATGGATAACTTTTCTAGATATGCTGTTTACTCTGCCATGGAAGCTATGGAAAATGCTGGATTGAGTAAGGGTGATTATAACCCTTATGACTTAGGTGTTATTTATGGTTCAGGAATTGGTGGTTTAACAACTATCCAAGAACAAGCTATTAAGATGAGTAAAAAAGGTCCAGGTCGTGTTTCACCATTCTTCGTACCTAACTCAATTATTAACATGGCTGCTGGTAACATTTCTATTAATTTAGATGCTAGAAACACCAGTCAAGCAATTGTTACTGCTTGTTCTTCTGGAACTAATGCAATTGGTGATGCATACGAACATATCAAAAATGGTAAAGCCAAATTAATGATTACAGGTGGTTCTGAAGCTTCAGTTAATGAACTTGGAATTGCTGGTTTTGCTGCTTTATCTGCATTATCAACATCTGAAACTGTTGAAGGCGGTTCAATTCCATTTGATAAGAACAGAAATGGTTTTGTTATGGGTGAAGGTGCTGGTACATTAATCCTTGAAGATTATGACCATGCTAAAGCTCGTGGAGCTAAGATTTTAGGTGAAATCGTAGGTTATGGAACTACAAGTGATGCTTATCATTTGACTGCTCCTAGACCTGATGGTGCCGGTGCCATTGCTGCTATGAAACAAGCAGTTGATGAAGGTGACATTAAAACTTCTGACTTAGACTACGTTAATGCTCATGGAACTAGTACACATGCTAATGATTCTGCTGAATCTAAAGCTATTAGTACTTTGTTCGGTGACAATGATCATATTAAAGTAAGTAGTACTAAGGGAATGACTGGTCATGCTCTAGGTGCTGCTGGTGCTTTAGAAGCTGTAATTACAGTTGGTGCATTGAATCGTGGTCAAATGCCAGTTAACGTTGGTGTTAAAGAACAAGATCCTGAATGTGATGTTACTTTAGTAAATGAAGATAACAAAAAATCAGATGTTAAAACTGCTATCAGTAATTCATTTGGTTTTGGTGGTCATAATGCTGTACTTGCATTCAAAAAATATAGTGAATAATAAAAAAGACCTTTTTAGGTCTTTTTTTATTATCTAATCATAATTAAAGTATTTATTCTTGATTAATTAATTTATATTATAAATAATAGAGTTAATGAATTTGATGGGAGTTTTAACAATATGACTATTTTAGTTCCAGGAGGAGCCGGATATATCGGTTCACATACGGTTAATGATTTAATTAAAAATGGATACGATGTTGCAGTAGTTGATAACTTAGCAACTGGATATGCTAAAAGTGTTAATTCTAAAGCTAGATTATATGAAGGTGATATTCGTGATAAAGAATTCATGAGTGAAATCTTTGATAAAGAGAATATTGATGCAGTTATTCATTTTGCAGGTAGTTCAGTAGTACCCGAATCTATGCAACATCCAATTAAATACTTTGATAACAATGTTTATGGAATGATTACTTTACTAGAGATGATGGAAAAATATAAAGTTAAGAATTTAGTATTTTCTTCATCAGCAGCAGTCTATGGTGAACCTAAAGCAGTTCCAATTAAAGAAAGTGATGCTACTAATCCCACTAATCCATATGGGGAAAGTAAGCTAATTATTGAAAGATTAATGAAGTGGGCAGACCAAGCTTACGGAATTAATTCAATAGCCTTACGTTATTTTAATGTTGGTGGTGCAAGTATCGATGGAATTATTGGTGAACAACATAATCCAGAGACGCATTTAATTCCAATTGTTTTGCAAGTAGCTGAGGGTAAACGTGATAAATTACAAATCTATGGAACTGATTATGACACTAACGATGGAACTAACGTTAGAGACTATGTGCATGTTGTCGATTTAGCCAATGCGCATATTTTAGCAATGCAATATCTCTTAAATGGTGGTAAATCTGATATTTTTAATTTAGGCTCATCACGTGGATTTTCAAACATGGAAATTCTTGATGCGGCGCGTAGAGTTACTAATAAAGAAATTCCAGCTGAATTTGCTGATAGAAGACCTGGTGATCCAGGAACATTAATTGCAGATTCAACTAAAGCACGTAAAGTTTTGCACTGGCAACCTAAATACGAAAGTATTGAAAAGATTATTAGTTCAGCTTGGCATTTTATCGAAAAGCATACCGATGGTTTAAATTAATGCAGACAGGATTGTTGAATTATAAGCATATTTTCGATAGCATAATACAGTAGTAATTTAAAAGGAGGAATAAGTTCATGGATAGATTAGAAGGTCTAGAACAAACAACCACCTTAAACAATGGTGTAAAAATGCCTAAGTTAGGTTTAGGTGTTTGGAAAACTGATAATAAAAGCGCAAAAGAATCTGTAAAAACAGCAATTAAAAAGGGTTATCATCTAATTGATACTGCTAAGCAATATGGTAATGAAACTGGTGTAGGTGAAGGAATTAAAGAAGCTCTAGCTGAAACTGGTATGAATCGTAAAGATTTATTTATCACTACTAAGTTGTTTAATGGTGATCAAGGTTATGAAAGTACCATCAACGCTTTAGAAGGAACTTTAAAACGTTTAGATTTAACATATTTAGATTTGTATTTGGTACATTGGCCAGTCGATGGCAAATATGTTGATACTTGGAAAGCAATGGAACACTTGTATCGTCAAGGCAAAATTAGAGCAATTGGTGTATCTAACTTTGATAATGAACGTTTACAAGATTTATTAGATCATGCTGACATAGTACCAGCTGTTAATCAAATGGAAACTAATCCAATTAATCAAGAAAAGGGTATTTTAGAATTCAACAACCATGCTGGAATTCAATTAGAAGCTTGGTCACCACTTGGCGGTGGAGAAGCTTTATCTAACCCAGAAGTTAATAAAATAGCTGAAAAGCATAATAAATCTGCAGCTCAAGTTATTTTACGCTGGGATTGGCAACGTGGATTTGTAACAATTCCTAAATCATCACATGAGGAAAGAATTATTCAAAACTCTGATATTTTTGATTTCGAATTATCTGATGCTGAAATGGAAGCTATTAATCAATTAGATAAAGGTAAACGTAGTCTATGGTATGAAAACTTTGCATGGCATGGTGGCGAATACGTAGACGAGGTAGATCATTGGGATGATTCACCTGAAAACTACAAAGATTAATTGAAAGTATTTAAAAATGCATACTACACTCGATGTGGTATGCATTTTTATTATGTTATAATTCAAAAGTTAACAATTAAATGATGGGAAGTTTTAAATTTGAAAGTACATAAGAAAGCTTTTGGAGCCTTTTTAGCAATATTTGGTTCTTTACTTTGGGGAATTCAAGGACCAGTTTCACAGTATTTATTTGCGGACAATCATTTATCTCCTGAGTGGCTAATGGGAGTGAAAATGGGTATTTCCGGTATTTTAATATTACTATTTACTAAATTTTTTAAACATGAAAATATTTTTAGAATCTGGCATGGAAAAACTAACATTATGGTTTTTATACTGTATGCGGTATTTGGACTTTCAGCAGTTCAATATTTATATTTAGTAACGGTAAGAGCTAGTAATGCTGGGACGGCAACTATTTTGCAAAGCTTAGGAACTATTTTTATAGTTATCTTAACGGTAATTATCTACAAACATGCGCCTAGTAAATATGAATTAACAGCTGTGATAGTGGCTTTGATTGGAACTTGGTTTTTAGTTACTAAAGGCTATTTAACGCATCTAGCTATAACTGATGTAGCACTAACATTAGGCTTGTTATTAGCATTTTCTGGAGCCATTCAAACCATGCTACCAATTAATTTATTGAAAAAATTTAGTTCACTATTGGTAGTTGGTTGGGCCATGGTCATCGGTGGGGTCATTTTTACCATTATTCATCCATTTTGGCATGATGCACCTAACTTTAATCTAGGCACTATTTTAGGGGTTTCATTTATTGTATTGTTTGGTACAATGACTTCCTTTTTATGTTTTATTAATAGTTTGAAATTTATTTCACCTACGGTAGCTGGCTTATTGAACACTTTCGAACCATTATCGGCTACATTGGGAACAATATTATTTTTAAATACGGATTTCAATATTTATGAAATATTTGGCGGGATTTTAATTCTAAGTACAGTCTTTATTTTATCTTTAGGTGCTAGAAAAAGTAGCTAGTCAGCTGGCTACTTTTTAATTTTATAAAAATAATGAACACCGTGTTGACTTGTTTATTGAAATGAATATAATTAGTCATTGTATACTTTTGTATTAGGAGGTGAGTGATTGAAGCAAGACGAGCGAATATTAAAAACTAAACAAGCAATAATTGATTCGCTTATTATCTTGATTAACCAAAAGGGTTTTAACAACATTAAAGTTACTGATTTAACTAGACAAGCCAAAATAAGTCGTGGAACTTTTTATATTCATTATTTAGATAAATTTGATTTATTGAACAAGGTTGAAACTAAATTAATGTTGGATATAGAAGAGTTATTAACTAAGTTCATGCCAGAAGAGTTACGAAATAACTACCAAAAAGATATAACAGATGCACCTTCTGCAGTCGTTATCAAGGCATTGAACTACTTTTATGATAATCGTCAACTTTTGGCAGCTTTATTAAGTGAAAAGGGCGATCCTTTTTTTGTGGGTAAAACTAAAAAATTATTCAACAAAGTAGTGGATCAATATTTTAATGATATGTCTGGAAAAGTTAAATACAATCCAAAAGTACCCAAAGATTATATTAAAGAGTTAATGATGGATTGTTTAATGGATATTGTTATTTTTTGGTTAAAAAAAGATAGTCCAGAAAAACCAATGGACATTGCTAAAATCATTATTGCTTCACAACACATAGCTCCTAATCAATTGATTAGTTTTGATACAGAGGAAAGCTAAAAGAAAGGACTAATAACATGCCAAATTTTATTAAAAAATATTCTGGTGTTGCAATTGCTTGGTTAGTAGTTGTGATTTTAAGTATTATATATTTGCCAAATATGTCGACGCTTGTTAGTCAAAAAGGGCAAACTAAAATACCATCCAATATGCAAAGCCAAGTTGCTCAATCCATTCAAAAAGGATGGGGACACAATATCAGTAATACAACTGAAGCAGTTGTAGTATTTAATACTGGTAATAAGGCAATTGATAGTACACAACAAAACAACATTAACAGCACCATTCAAAAGTTGCGTGACAATCAAAACAAATATGGAATAAAGGGGATTACAGCACCATTTGATAATGCTGCAACCCAAAAACAATTAGTTTCTAAGGATAAAACGACTGAATTAGTGCAATTGAACGTTACTAAAGACCGTTCGATTCAAAGTATTAACCAGCAGTTAACTAATTCAGTATCTACTGAAGGTGTTTATACTTATGTTACTGGTGGAGATATTTTAAACGATGACTTTAGAGTATCGACTGAAAATGGAATTAAAAAGACTGAAGTTATTGCAGCTATTTTTATTTTAATTGTGCTAATCTTAGTGTTCCGTTCACCAGTGGTTCCATTGATTTCACTATTAACCGTAGGGGTTTCATTAATTGTTTCATTAAGTATTGTAATGAACTTAGTGTCAGCTTTTAATTTCCCACTTTCTAACTTTACTAGAGTGTTCCTAGTGGTTGTTTTATTCGGAATAGGGACCGATTACAATATTCTGTTATATAACCAGTTTAAAGAGGAACTGAGTGAAGGTAAAGATAACGTTACGGCGACAATTCATGCAAGAAAAGTAGCGGGCAAAACGATTTTATTCTCAGGACTTTCAGTTTTAATTGGTTTTGCTACTTTAGGGTTAGCGAACTTCTCTATTTACCGTTCTGCAGTAGGTGTTGCAGTAGGTGTAGCTGTATTGCTATTAGTTTTGACAACTTTAAATCCATTCTTTATGTCCTTACTAGGCAAGAAAATTTTCTGGCCATCCAAAAACTTTAATGGTGAAGGTCAAAATAAAGTTTGGCAATGGATTTCTAAAGTATCTACTAAGCAACCAATTGTTGCTTTAGTAATTGCTTTAATTGTTACAGTGCCATTTATGGTTAGTTATCACAATAATTTAAACTATGATGATACTGTAGAATTGCATAATGATGTACCTTCTAAACAAGGTTTATTGGTTGTTCAAGGCCACTTTTCTAAAGGAACTGCTGAACCATCAACTATTTATATTAAATCTAATCATCGTTTAGATAACGAAAAAGATTTGAATGAAATTGATCGTGTTACTACCCAATTGAGCAATCAAAAGGGAATTAAAACAGCAGCATCAGTTACTCAACCTAGTGGAATGCCCGTTGATCAATTATATGTTAGTGACCAACTTGGCGATTTGACTAGTAAAATGGGAAAAGCTAAGAATGGTTTGAACAAGATTAATAAAGCAGCTACTAGTTCATCCTTTGATACATCTGCATTGGAAGGAATTGGTCAATCAGCTCAATCGATTGCTAGTTCATTACAATCAATGCAAGCTGCTTCTAGTGGTCAATCAGTAGGGACTACTGTTAAGGCATTACAAAAACAAATGGCCGCAGTAAAGCAACCATTATCTAATGCACAAGTTAGAATTCTAACGATGGCTTTACAACAACAAGCTAGTCAACAACAATCAGCGGTTAGTGGTTTACAAGGTATTGCTTCTGATACTCAAAGTATTGGTAATGATACCAAGACCTTAGCTAAACAATTAAAAGCTATGGAAGCTAAATTGAAAAAGGCTAATAAGGGTCTTAAACAAATTGGTAATGGAATGGGTCAATCTAATGAATATCTAAAAGCCTTGGGTAAATCACAAGCTGCTGACACATTCTACATCCCAAATAAAGTATTAAAGAGTGAAACATTTAATGAATCGGTAAACACTTATCTATCAGAAGATAAGAAAACTGCTAAGATAACAGTTGTTTTAAACAACAATCCAAGTTCTGAAGCTGCAATGAATCAAGTTAACGACTTGCAAAGCCAAGTTCAACACAACTTGAAAGGGACTAGTTTAAGCTCATCAACTGTAGCTATTGGTGGACAAACTGCTAATATTTCTGATACTAGAAAGATTGCTAGTTCAGACTTTATTAGAACAGCCATCATTATGATTGTCGGAATTACTTTGGCATTGATTGTAATTACTAGATCTATTTTGCAACCAATGTACATTCTAGGTACATTATTATTTGCTTACGTAGCTTCATTGGGAATTACTAAAATGATTAGCGGAGCTTTCTTAGGTCAAAATCTGTTGACATGGAACACACCATTCTTTACTTTTGTAATGTTAATTGCTCTAGGAGTAGATTACAGTATCTTCTTAATGATGAAATATCGTGAATATCACAATGTTGATGCTAGTCCTGCACAACAAATTATTCATGCATGTTCAGTTATTGGAACCGTAGTTATTTCTGCGGCAGTTATTTTAGGTGGAACCTTTGCTGCGTTAATGCCATCAGGAGTGTTAACGTTAATTCAAGTTGCTTTAGGTGTAATTGTTGGTTTGATTATTTTGGTAATTATAATTCCAATTACAATTCCAAGTTTAATTCAATTAACTTATGGCGAAGGTAAGCACACAAAGTAATATAAAAAAGCCCTTTTTATAAAAAGGGCTTTTTGCTTGCAATTAAATTAGAAATTGTGTAGAATTACATTAAATTAATTTAACGATATAAATAACGGAGGTATAGTATGACAATTTATAGACCAACATCTATATACAGCTTTAATAATTTCTTCTTTAATTTTTCTAGTTATCTTGTCTAGTTCGAAGAAGAAATTTTAAAAGTGTGTCTTACTAAAACTTCTAAAACACTAGTCAGATAACTTATGAGTAAGTTGTTTGGCTAGTGTTTTTTCGCACTAGCGGTGAATAACTAGCTAGTGCGATTTTTTTTTATCGTTTTATTTTAAGGGGGATATTTATGGGGAAAACATCAGGTATTTTTTCAAGAATGAATCAAAAAGAATCCTTAGATAATTACTTGGCTCGTGATAATAAATTAGAACGAACTTTAACAGCCAAAGATTTAATTATGCTAGGGGTAGGGGCAGTAATTGGTACCGGTATTTTTATATTACCTGGAACTGTAGCCGCTCAACACACTGGTCCAGGAATTATAATTTCATTCTTATTAGCAACCTTGGTCTGTTCTACTAGTGCATTATGTTATGCTGAATTTTCATCAGCATTACCAATTGCCGGAAGTGCATATTCATACGGAAGTGTAGTTTTTGGTGAACTAACTGGTTGGATTTTAGGTTGGGCTTTAGTGTTAGAGTACATGTTATCGGTAGCTGCCGTTTCTTCGGGATGGTCGGCATACTTTCAATCACTGTTGGGTGGTTTTGGAATTCACATACCTAAAGCTTTGACCGGATTCTATGATCCGGCTAATGGAACGTATTTCAATTTATTCGCAGTACTAATTGTTCTGTTAATTGCTTGGATTTTATCATTTGGCCTAAAATCATCTGTAAGAATTAATAGTATTATCGTAGTTGTGAAAATAGCAATTATTCTTTTATTCATTGTGGTAGGTTTCTTCTATGTTAAACCAAGTCATTGGACACCATTTTTACCATTTGGAACTTCTGGAATATTTAAAGGGGCCTCGCTTGTCTTCTTTGCCTATTTAGGTTTTGATTGTGTATCATCTTCTGCTGCTGAAGTTAAAAATCCAAAAAGAAATATGCCAATTGGAATTTTTGGAACCTTAATTATTTGTACAATCCTTTACATGTTAGTTTCAATCGTATTAACTGGAATGGTACATTACAGTCGATTAAATGTTTCTGATCCAGTGTCATTTGCTTTGCAAGTAGTTGGTCAAGGTAAATTATCAGGAATTATTGCTGTAGGTGCTTTAGCTGGAATGTTCACAATGATGGTTACAATGATTTACAGTAGTTCTAGATTAATTTATTCTATTGGAAGAGATGGATTGCTACCTAAATTCTTGGGTAAAATTAATCCTAAAAATAACATTCCAAAACATAGTGTGGTTATCGTAACCATTATTATTGCTTTTATGGGTGGTTTCGTTTCACTAAGCAAATTAGCTAGTTTAGTTAACATTGGAACTTTAATTGCTTTTACTTTCATATCAATCGGAGTAATTCCATTACGTAAGCGTAAAGATATTGATAATAAAGACGGTTTTAAAGTACCTTTTTATCCGGTTTTACCAATCATTTCTACTTTATTATGTATAGGTCTAATGACGCAATTACCTGCTGAAACATGGCTTATAGCTATAATTTGGTTTATAATTGGTTTGGTTATTTACTTTGGATATGGAATTTCACATAGTAAATTAAACGTAAGTAATAAGAAGTAATTTTTATTTGAGGTGTAAGAAATGGAAATGAAACATGAACATGTTATGCGTGGTATTTTTTGGTCTGGATTAGCCGCAGCTTTATGGGGAGTATCCGGTACCATTATGCAATTCGTTGCTAAAAACGAAGCCGTACCAACTAACTGGTTTATATCAGTTAGAACGCTTTTTGCCGGTATTTTATTGTTAGGAATTGGTTATATACATGTTGGCAAAAGAATTTTTGATGTTTTTAAAAATAAAGAATCTATTATTAGATTGTTTGTTTATGCAATTTTTGGTTTAGCAGTTAATATGTCTACTTTTTATGTAAGTATTCAAACTGGTAATGCTGCATCAGCTACTATCTTACAATATTTAGCACCAATTTTTATTGTTGTATATGGGGTAATTTTCTTAAGAAAGAAACCTATGTTAGTAGATATTGTATCATTTTTAATTGCACTAGCTGGAGTATTTTTAGCTATTACAAAGGGTAATTTTCACTCATTATCCATTCCAATGATTTCAGTGGTTTTTGGCCTTTTATCAGCTGTATCAGCTGCTATTTATTACTCAGTTCCTAAAAAATTAATGGAAGACAATTCGCCATTTGTAGTATTAGGTTGGGGAACTTTAATTGCTGGTTTAGGTTTTAATCTTTACCACCCATTCTGGGTTGATGCACCTAAAATTACGCCAGGAATTGTTTTTGGAATTGGTGGAGTTATTCTAATTGGAACTATTTTTGCATTCTCAGCAGTGCTTTATAGTTTGAAATTTGCTCCATCAGAAGTATCAAGTATTGTGGATGCTGTTGAACCAGTAGTGACATTTATTTTGAGTATTATTTTCCTAGGCTTAAAAATAGATATGATTGAAGTTTTAGGTTCAGCATTAATTATTGTGGCAATTTACATTTTACAAAAGTCACATCAAAAACGAGCTAAATTAGATTAATATAAAAGCCAAGGTCAATTAAGGCCTTGGCTTTTTAGTTAGATTGACTTTTAACTAGATTAATTTAAAATTAAACATGGTTTTATTTTTTTTGAGGTGAAAAAATGGAAAATGAAAAAGGAATTTTAGAGACTAATATTATAAAGGGAATTATGTGGGCAATGTTGGCGTCTGCTTTATGGGGAACGTCAGGTACAATTCTACAATTTGTATCACAAAACGCCTCTATTCCAGCTGGCTGGTTTTTATCTACACGAACTATTATATCCGGAGTATTTCTATTGTTAATTGGTAGTTTTATGTATGGAAAACATATATTTGACGTTTGGAAAGATAAATCGGTTATTTTTTGGTTATTAGCCTATGGTGTTTTTGGACTAGGGGCTAATTTAATGACTTTTTATTTAAGTGTACAGACTGGTAATGCTGATGCTTCAACCATTTTACAGTACTTATCACCAGTTTTTATTTTAATTGGGGCCATTTTGTTTCAACATCGTCGACCAATGAAATCAGACATGATTGTTTTTCTAATTTCATTGTTAGGAGTTTTTCTATCAATTACACAAGGTGACATTCATAAATTATCCATTCCAATGAACTCATTGATTTGGGGAGTGTTGTCTGGAGTTACAGCTGCTTTCTATGTAGTTTTGCCTAGACCAGTTTTAAAGAAGTATCCTCCTGTTGTAGTGTTAGGTTGGGGAACTTTTATTGCGGGAATTGTTTTTAACTTGCATCAACCTATTTGGGTAAAAACTCCAGCATTGAATTTGCCAACCGTATTGGGCATTGGTGCCATTATTTTGTTGGGGACGATTCTCCCATTTCTAATTATATTGCATGCTTTAAAATTTGCACCATCTGAAGCGGTAAGTTTAGTGGATGCAGTTCAACCAGTTGTAACTTTCATATTAAGTTTTATTTTCTTTAATACTGGTTTGAATTTCATTAAAGTTTTAGGCGCTTGCCTAGTTATACTAGCTATTTTTATTTTACAACGTTCACATCGTAAACTAGATATTGATAAGAATAGTTAGTCTATAGTTTTAGAAAGGAAGCTAATCCTTATGAAAAGAGCTTCTCGATTGTTTCCATATCTTTTAATATTTGCAGTGACAATTTTATTGTTATTACCGCAAATTGTATCTAAGTCAACGATTATAGGAATTGATTCTGTTTTTCATATGAATCGTTTTTATGATACAGCAATGCAGATGAAAACAGGAAAATATAATTACTTTTTATCAGTATTTGGATTTCAACAATCAGCACGTATGGTAAATCCACTATATGGACCACTTTCAGCTTATTTTAATGGCTTATTACTAATAATAGGTGGAAGTTGGTTTAGATACCAACTTTTATCTTCCACTATCGTTTTATTTTTAAGTGGATCGTCTATGTATCATTTAGCTAGTCGTTTAAATATTGATAAATTTAATTCATTAGTAGTGGCTATTATTTATATGTTGTCCAACTTAGTTATGGCTTGGGTAGTGGGTGAACAGTTTACCGGTTGGGGAGCAGCTTTATTGCCATTGTTGATGATTTCTGGTTTAGACATGGCTAAAAACCATCGCGTAAAAATATTATTATTAGCAATACCGATGACGCTTTTATTGCAGACACACATTATGAGTAGTTTGATTGGTGCCTGTGCGTTAGTACCATTTTTCTTATATGGATTTTGTTATTCTGGAAATCGCAAGCGCATGTTTTTAAATGCAATCATTGCAGTCTTCATAACGTTAGCTTTAACCGCTAATGTGTGGGGTGGTATGTTAGAAGTTTATAGTAATAATAAATTATTACCGGTTGCACCACAAACAGAAATGGCTTCTGACTCTATTGCATTTTTTGGTAAAAATGTTTTTGTACTAAACCCACTTTATTCATGCATTATTATTTTTGTGATTGCATACTTTATTATTTTCTGGAAAAAAATCACGCTAATTAGTCATGTTACTTTTTTAAATGGAATGTTTTTTCTTTGGATTTCATCATGTTTATTTCCGTGGAACACATTTTACAAATTAGTTCCAGGAATTGCATATTTTATTCAAATGCCACGTAGATTTTCAGTGATAGCATTTATTCTATTAATTTTGTGTTTTGGAATGATAATGACTGAAACATCTAAGCTAAAACTAGTTAATGGAATTAAAATGATTTTGCCATTTGTAGTAGCAATTTTAGTGTTTTTACAGGGTTCAACGTTAATTCGCCAAGGTGTAAAAGCCTATCAATCTCCAGGAGTTTTATATAACGATTATAATGTGCATTATCAGTCTTATAACAATAATCGATTAAGAGATAGTTTGCGTAGTATGGATGTAGAATATGCTATTAAAGCATTAACTAAAGCTACTCCTGACTATTTGCCGATAAATTATAAGGTAACCCCAACTAATTATTTTGATTATCATCCCTATGGTAATTATGATGATCGCGTTATTAATAATAAATTACCCTTAAAACGTTCAGTTGATAATAAAGGTAATTTAATAATGGAATTTAATAATGCTAGTGATAAAGTTCAAACGGTTGAATTACCAGTTATCAAATATCACAATACTCAAATATATGTAAATGATAAGCTGCAAAATAAAGTTAAAACTTCACACATTGGTTCGGTTTATTTAAATTTGCAACCAGGTGCAAGTTTTATCAAACTGAAGTATGAACCGGCCAGATGGTTAACTATGTTGCTGTGGTTAACTTCATTTAGTTGGATTATTCTAATTGGCTATTTAGTTATTAAATTTGGTGTGAAGGGAGTTAAGTATTATTCTAAAAAATAGACTTTGCCGAACTTGGCCTTACTTACTAATATTAATAATTGCTATTTGTTTTGTATTGCCGCAAATTATGAATCGAGCAACTATTGTTGGAGTAGATACGATCTTTCACATGAACCGTTTTTATGATACAGCGATGCAAATAAAAACGGGGCACTTTAATTATTTTATATCTCAATTTGGATTTGAACATTCAGGTAGAATGGTTAATAGTCTTTATGGTCCGGGATTAGCGTACTTTATGGGCATAATAGTATTATTAGCTGGCAGTTGGTTTCATTTTCAGATTATTACATCGATTATGGTAATGTTCGTTGCCGGCTCATCAATGTATTATCTATGCAGGAAAAATGATATTAGCATTGTTTTGGCTACCTTTGTTGGCTTGCTTTTCATGTTATGTCCGCCAGTAATGGAATGGGTTAATGGAAATCAATTTACCGGATTAGGTGCGGCAGTGACACCGCTAATACTTTTGCAGGGAACGATGATGCTAAAAAAATTGGATATTAATGTATTCAGTTTATCTTTTGTAATGGCTTTAGTCTTACAAATTCATGTAATGACTAGTTTAATTTCAGCACTAGCTTTAATTCCATTTTTTGTAATGGCATTTGTAAAAAATAGCAATCGTTTATTAATCGTTAAAAAATTAGGTTTATCTATTTTAATCACATTAATTTTAACTGCCAATGTGTGGTCAGTAATGTTGGAAGCCTTTACTTCTAATCATTTGTTGCCAGTTTTTCCTAGAGAACATTTAAGTACTGGAACAGTAGGATTTAGTTTTTTACATGCATCAGTTGTTCAATTTATTCCATTAACTTTTTTAGTGATTATTATTTTTTCATTAATAATTTTTATCTGGAAATTTAATTCAATTAACTTAATATTAAAAATTTCTGGAATTGTTGGATTCTTATTCTTATTGCTTTCTACGCATCTGTTTCCATGGGATTATCTACAAAAATTAGTGCCTAGTTTAGCGTTTAATATTCAAACTCCAAAACGATTTGTAACAGTTGCTTATATTTTAATTTTATTGCTTTTTGGGAAATTAATAAGTAGTAATTTAATTTTAAGCAATCATATTTTAAAAATTTCATTCATGGCATTGTTATTAATTCTAACTAATTATGCGCAGATTCTTAATAATCAATATAAACAAATTGATGCATGGCATTCTGATAAAGTTATTGTTACTAATAGTAATGTTTATTTTAAAAAACATTTTTCCCCACATGAAATTAGAAATGCTTTTGTCGAACCTAAAATGAATAAAGTTTTTGACATTATGGATAAGGGAACCCCGGATTATCTACCGGTTACTGAAAAATATAATGCAGAAAAGTATTACAACTTACATCCATATCGTTTATACAATTTAGAATTTATTAATCATAACCACAAATTTAAATACTTAATTGACTATAATGGTCGCTTAAATGTTACCTGGAACGCTAAACATCGTAGTTTGATTACAGTTCCAGTAGTAAAATATAAACATACTTTAGTGACTTTAAATGGCATTCATGTCAAAGATGTTAAAACTTCATCTATTGGCGCTATAATAGTTAAATCAAAAAAGGGTAAAAATACACTTACGATTGAATATAATGCTAAAAAATATGTTTACGTATTAATGTTAATAGCGTTAATTGCATGGATAATATTTTTATCAACCTGGATTATGATTGCTTTTAACCAGAGTAAACAAAAAAGAGAATGATTTTAAAATCATTCTCTTTTGTTTTGTATTTCTTCATTGATATTTTTATTATGTTTTAAACTAGGAAATACAAATTTATCTGCATTTTGAATTAAAATTCCATTGCACAACACAGAAAAAATAGTTCCAACACCAACTGAATATACGCGTCCTAGTGGAATCGAGCATATAATAATGATTATGATTGGCGGTAACATATCAATTAATTGTGATAAGATGGCACTACCATTAAGGAACTTAAATCTTAAAATATTAGTGGTATCATCGTTTGGATGCATAAAAATGTTAGCTCTTTGATATAGTGAGATTGCAGTACAGAAACAAGCTACTCCAATAATAGACATAATTACTCTAATCCAAAGGGCATTATTTTCCCATCCTAAGTTAGTAAATAGTTTAGTAAAAATGTTAATGAAGTAACTGAATCCAGAAATAAATACAATTTCTTCAACAAATCTTGGGATATCAATTCTTCTTAGTAAAATTTGATTGGTTAAAGCGTTTATAACCCCAAAAGTGAAAATAAGAATTCCAAGGTCAAAGCCTAACAGTTTATTAATATTAACTGCTGCGGCGGTCCATATGCCAGATCCGCAACTAGAAACGATAGTTAATGCATTTCCAAATGAATTTAGTATTAAACCACATATTAAAGCGATAATTCTTGATTGTAAGGTGTTTTTATCCTTAATGTTAACATCTCCCATATTATTGTAGTATTATTATACATCATATTTACTTATCTAAAAATAATGTATTGTAACAGCTTTAATGATAGAATTTAGTTATTACAAGTTAAAGGAATGATTAGTATTAAAGGCAAATATGAAGTTCATCGCTATGTAGGGGTGCCAGTAGAAAGTGATGCGTCTGGACAATACATAGTAAAAAAAGATGAAAACGGTGAATATAAATTTCATAATTGGCGAACAGGTAAGCATACCAAGGGAAAATTTAAACAACTGGGTCAATTATTTCTAACTGAAAATAACATGATGGTTGCGGTAGTGGCTGTTTATGATGTTAAATTTAACCATCGTCATGAATATACGCCATTGCAAAGATTTACAACTGAATATGTTGATGATCAATTGTTAAAAGAACTGAAAAAAGAACTCAATGTCTAGCTTAAGACATCAAGTTCCATTTGTTGGCGTTTCTATTTAATTTATAATTTAAGTTGAGCTTACTTAAACGTTTCTTATAAAAACAGGAGCGTCGAAATTAAAAATTAAAACATTATTTCTTTAATAGATCTACAGAAGCTTTTTTGACATCTTCATTACTCATGTCTAAGTACTTTTCCATTTCGGATTCAGTCTTCATAGTGTCTTTGTTGTTGTTTTCCATGTAGTGATTCCATAAAGCATCACGAACTGGTGTCTTGTCAGTTGACCAGTCAAATTCTTCATTCATTGGTGTATCTAATACCTTTGTTTTTTCTTCAAGTTTTTCTTCTGCAGTTTCTGCCATAATTAAATTCCTCCTTGTTTATATGTAAGCTCAATTTCTATTATAGTTCTATTTTAAAAAATGTATAAAAAAATGCTCACAATAATTTTGGTGTATTATTACTTTACGACTTTTAATCAATCTAATAATTAATTATTGTTAAGTATTATTGAATTGGGGCAAAATAATGAAAGATAAATTTTCTACAAAAAATAAAATAGTTACATCTATGTTCGAATTATTAAAAACTAAACCTTTCGAAGATATTAACGTAAAAGACATCTGTTCAGATGCAGGGGTATCTCGAATGACTTATTACCGTAATTTTCATAGTAAAAAAGATGTATTAACGTATCGATTTGATAGTGCTTTTACAACTTTTGTACAAAGGTTAGCAACTAGTCATTCTCACAATTTAACTGATATTGCCACAATTTTTTTTGAATTAATTAAAGAAGATCAAACTATGATGGAAATAATCATTAAAAATAATTTATCAATGTTTTTGTTAGAAAAATTAAAACATTATATTTCAACCTTGATCAATGAACAAGTATTAGAAACACGGGAACAATCTTCCAAACTATTAGTGTCTTTGATTGCCGGAGGTTTAACTGAAATTATTATTACCTGGACCGAAGATGGTATGAAAGAACCCATACAGTCATTAGTTATTTTCGTGTCTAAATATATGCATTTTAAAATAAATTAATTTTTGCACAAAAAAAGAGCTATCGAATTAACGATAACTCTTTTTTATTATCTAACGAATTAACCTTCAACAGGAGTAACGTTAGCAGCTTGTGGGCCACGGTCGCCTTCTTCAACGTCCAATGTAACCTTTTCGCCTTCTTCTAAAGTCTTGAAACCTTCTTTGTTGATAGCTGAGAAGTGAACGAATACATCGCCATCTTCAGTAGTAATAAATCCGTAACCTTTATCAGCGTTGAACCATTTAACAGTACCTTGTTTCATAATATGAAACCTCCATTGCGCATAGCGCTATAAATTTCTAATGTATCATAATAAAGCTTGAATCGTTTAAGGAAGTTATTTCATAAAACATATAAAACAAGTAACCTTTAACTCGAACCTATCTAACACATTGGTATTACTATATATCATAAACTGAATAATGTCAAATATATGCTTATATTTTATTCATTAATAAAGTTTTTTATAAAAAAGTGTTGAAATTAGATTAAATTAAGATTAGAATTACATTAAAATTTATTGAATTGATAAATAATGTTTCGAAAAGGAGGAAGTTATAGTGAGTGAATCAGTGTTAGATGTACAAAATGTTAGTACCGCATTTAAAATTGATGGTAAATTCTATAAAGCTATTTCAGACGTTAATCTTAACGTTAAAAGAAATGAAATTCTCTCATTAGTAGGTGAATCAGGTTGTGGTAAATCAACTTTAGCTGAAACCATTATGCGACTCCAAAATAGCAAAGAAGCAAAAAGTGAAGGTCAAATTATTTTTGAAGGTCAAAACTTATTAAATTTAAATGAGAAAAAAATAAATGAAATTCGTGGAGTTAAAATTGGCATGATATTTCAAGATCCATTGTCTGCCTTAGATCCATTAAAGCGAATTGAAGATCAAGTTGCTGAATCGTTAGTCTATCATACCGATGATAACGCTGATAAAAGATATCAAAGAGTATTAGATCTCTTAGATAAAGTAGGCATCGTAAATCCAAAATTAACCGCACATCAATTTCCACATCAATTATCTGGTGGAATGCGTCAAAGAGTTGTAATTGCAATGGCAATTGCTTGTGAGCCGGATTTAATTATTGCTGATGAGCCCACAACTGCATTAGATGTAACAATTCAGGCACAAATTCTAGATTTATTAAAAGATATTCAAAAAACTAATCATTGTGGAATTATTTTGATTACTCATGATTTAGGAGTAGTCGCAGAAACAGCAGATCGTGTAGCAGTTATGTATGCAGGACAAATTGTAGAATTAGCTTCAGTTGAAGAAATATTCAACCATCCAATGCATCCTTATACGCGTTCGTTACTTCGTTCAATGCCACAAAAAGATAATGAAGGTGATGAGTTATATGTAATTGAAGGTAGCGTACCTTCTTTAAAGAAGATGCCTGAAAAAGGTGACCGATTTGCACCTAGAATTCCATGGATTCCTTCATCTGAACATGAAGAAAATCCGAAGATGCATGAAGTAGAAAATCATCATTGGGTAAGATGTACATGTTATAAGAATTTCCATTTTCCCAATGAGTAATTAAAGAAGGTATTTTATATGAAAAATAAGGAATTATTAAAAGTTAATAATTTAAGAGTTCATTATCCTGTTAGAGGTGGTTTTTGGAACCGCATTGTTGATAATGTAAAAGCGGTAGATGGTGTAAGTATTACGATTCATCAAGGTGATACATATGGCTTGATTGGAGAATCTGGTTCTGGTAAATCAACGACTGGTAAAGCAATTGTAGGATTAGAAGATGCTACAAAGGGAAATATCTATTATCAAGGAATGGATATTACTAAAAAATCTACTAGACGAAAATTGAAATATAACCGAGAAGTTCAAATGATATTTCAAGATCCACAATTAAGTTTAAACCCAGAAAAAAGAATTGCTGATATTATTGCTGAACCTTTACGTAACTTTGAAAAATTATCTAAAGAAGAAGAAAAAATCAGGGTGATACAGCTTTTAGACATTGTTGGTTTAGGGCCAGAAGCTTTGTATAAATATCCACATCAATTTTCGGGTGGTCAAAGACAAAGAATTGGAGTTGCCAGAGCGGTCGCTACGCATCCAAAATTAATTGTTGCTGATGAACCGGTATCGGCTTTGGATTTATCAGTTCAAGCCCAAGTACTTAACTTTATGAAAAAGATACAAGAGAAATTTAACATATCTTATTTATTTATTTCCCATGACTTAGGGGTGGTTAGACACATGTGTAATCATATAGCCATCATGAATCGTGGACGACTAGTTGAAGTTGGGACCAAAGATGATATTTATAATCATCCAATGCACATTTATACTAAACGACTTTTAGCAGCTATCCCCGAAACTAATGTTAATCAAAGAAAAGCACATCATGAAAATCGTTTAGCAGTTGAAAAGATGTATCAAGATCATAAATCAGAATATTATGATGAAAAAGGCGAAGCTTTGCCTTTGCAAAAAATATCTGAAACACATTTTGCTGCTATTCCAAAAAGTAGGGTCAATTTATTAAAAAGTGGCTCTGGGGAGGTAAGTGATTAGATATGTGGAAAACAATTTTAAGACGAATTTTAATAATGATTCCAGAATTAATAATTTTAAGTGTGATTGTCTTTGTAATTTCTAAGCAATTACCTGGAGACCCATTTACAGGGTCAATTAACCCAAAAGCTTCGATGTCACAAATTCATCATTTAATGAGAATTAATGGATTATATGACCCATGGTATCAACAATATTGGAACTGGGTAGTTTCATTATTCCACGGTAATTTAGGAAATAGTTACCAATATCAAGAACCAGTAACTCGTTTAATTGCAGAAAGAGCGGTTAACACTTTCTGGTTATCATTATTAACAATGGTTATGACGTATGCAATTGGATTACCAATGGGACTATATGCTGGTCGCCATGAAGGTAAGCTACAAGATGCATTAGTAAGAATTTACACTTATGTTACTATGTCAATTCCATTTTTCGTAGTATTAGTTATTGGTTGTTGGATTTTTGGATATGATTTGAACCTATTCCCAACTAATGGATCAGTTTCACCTAGTGCTAGTGGATTTCTTCCAGTGGTATTATCTAAAATTTATCATATGATTTTACCAGCAACTCTAGGAGCATTATTTGCGACTTCAGGTATTACACAATATCTTCGTTCAGGAGTCATTGATGCTAGAAAATCTAACTATGTGAAGACTGCTCAGGCTAAAGGGGTACCTATGAAAGACATCTACAAGCATCATATTATGCGAAATGCCTTTCTACCAATTGCTGCTTTTGCTGGATATTCAATTGTAGGAGTGCTAGGTGGTTCTTTATTTACAGAACAAATCTTCTCTTATCCAGGAATGGGGCTATTGTTCTTAAATGCAGTTAACTTCCGTGACTACACAGTTATGACCGCATTAGTGCTTTTGTATGGATTCTTAAGCTTACTGGGTACTTTAATATCAGATATAGCATTAAGTGTTGTTGATCCAAGAATTCGAGTGGAATAGGAGGTACTTTTAATGCAAAAAAGTTTAGAAACGGGTGCGCAACTTTCTAAAGAAGATTTAATTAAACTATCTGATGAAGCTAAAAATAACGCTACACCATCTACTTTTAAAATTATTTGGAAAGAATTTAAAGCTGACAAAATGGCATTATTTTCATTAATATTCTTAGTTGCATTCATTGTATTTGTCATTGTAGGTTCGATGTTTATTAACGTTTCACAAATGATGCAAACTAACATTATGAATTATTTTGCAAAACCATTTACTTCTAATTTCTTATTGGGAGCTGATGCAGGCGGTAGACCGATATTAGAACAACTAATTGTGGGTTCTAGAAATTCAATTTTAATTGCCTTAGGTTTAACTGTAATATCTTCAGCTTTTGGAATTTGCTATGGTTTAATTTCAGGATATTTTGGTAGAGTTACTGATTTATCAATGCAAAGAGTCTACGATTTCATGATGATTATTCCATCATTTATGATCATCATTGAAATTGTTAACATCATTCCAAACTATAATGCAATTACTTTGACATTATTACTTTCCTTATTTTATTGGATGGGAACACAGCGATTAATTCGTTCACAAGTTTTGGCTGAATCACAAAAAGATTATGTTTCAGCATCTAAAACTTCAGGTAGTAGCAATCTGAAAATTATTTTTAAACAAATCATGCCCAATATTTCTTCATTAATCATTGTTGATACAACAATTTCATTTGCAGAAAACATTGGAGTAGAAACCGGCCTTTCTTATTTAGGATTCGGATTACCAGTTGGTACACCTTCATTGGGAACTTTGATTGCGAATGCTAATGACGCTGATAACATTACTATTTACTGGTGGACTTGGTTACCAGCCACAATCGAAATCATCTTATTATGTTTAGCAATTAGTTACATTGGAGCAGCTTTACGTAGAGCTACTAATTCTACACAAAGACGTAGTACCGATTAATTTAATTTAAAATCATTAAAGGTGGTGATGGTTTGTTAATTTAAGTTTTAAACAATTAGGGGGAATTTTATTATGAAAGCATATAAAAAATGGCTAGCAGCTGGAATTACAATGGTTTCGGCCTTAACACTAGCTGCATGTTCAAATGGTGGCGGCAATAATGAAGCCAAATCAGGCTTAAAACCGTCAGTAAAAATGTCAGATTACTATGATAACAAAGCAAAATCTACGTCTACATATAATAATGGGACCTTGAAAGTTGCTGAATACAATTCATCACCATTCGTTGGGATGACGTCACCATCTTTGCAAACTAATGGTGAAGATATGGATGTCTATGCACCAGGAAGTGTATCTCTATTTAAAACTGATGCGGATAATAAAGTAGTTGATGGTGGGTTAGCCAATCTTAGTTTAGATAAAGATAAAAAAACCGCAACCATTACGCTACGTGATAATGCTAAATGGTCGAATGGATCAAAAATTACAGCTAAGGACGTAGAATATCCTTATGAAATTATTGCATCTAAGGATACTACTTCTCAACAATATTCTGATGATTGGCAAGCTATTGACGGAATGGCAGCATACCATGCTGGTAAAGCTAAGACTATTTCTGGGATTACGATGCCAGATGGTCCTAAAGGTAACAAAGTAGTTATTCACTACAACAAATTTGCTCCATCATTACAATATGGTGGTAACTCATACATGTGGGGATCTATTGAACCTTACGAATACATTAAAAATGTGCCAATTGCTAAATTAGGTTCATCTGCACAAGTTCGTAAGAATCCACTTTGGGCTGGTCCATACAAAATGAGCAAACAAGTAGTCGGTGAATCTACTTCATGGGTTCCAAACCAATATTACTATGGTAAGAAAGCTCAAATTAAACATATCGATATTCAAGTTGTTAATGATAGTAACTTTGTTAGTTCACTAAAATCTAAACAGTTCGATTTTTCAATTAGTGGTGGAATTAGTACTGAATACCCTCAAGTAAGTAAACTTAGCGATTACACAACTGTTGGAACGATGGGGACAGGTTATAACTACTTGGCATTTAATTTAGGCCATATGGATACCAAGACCCAAAAGAATGTGATGGATTCGAAATCTAAAATGGCTAATTTAAAATTACGTCAAGCAATGCTATACTCGCTAGATATTGGAGCTTTACGTAAGAAATTTAATAATGGATTAGCTTGGTATCCAAATTCATTAATTTCTCCATACTACAAGAAATACTACAACAGTAAATCACCACGCTACATGTTAGATATGAAGAAAGCTAATCAATTATTAGATCAAGCGGGCTACAAGAAGAAAGGTAAATGGCGTGTTCAACCAAATGGTAAGCCTTTAACTATTAATTATGGAACAATGACTTCAACTCCAGCTATTGAAGCACAAGATAATTATTACTTGCAACAATGGAGAAAACTAGGCTTAAATGCTCAATTTGCCGGTGGACGTCCAATGGATATGAATAAGTTTTATGCTATTTTGGATAAACCTAAACAAAATCAATTTGATGTATTTTCTGGTGCATTTGGAGTTTCATCTGAACCTACACCTACCGGAATATTTGGTGAAGGTGCATCATTTAACATGGCGCACTTTGCAACTAAGAAGAATACACAATTATTGAACGATATGAATAATTCGAAAGCATGGAATGACAGTTATCGTGCAAAACAATTTAAAGATTGGCAAACATACATGCAAGATCAAGCTGCATATATACCAACTTCAATGAGTCTTTCATGGACACCTGTTAATAAACGTGTAAAAGGTTATGATGCAAGACCTAATGCTACTGAATTCTGGAGTAGTTTATCTTTAACTTCATCTAAACCTGAATAAAAAGAAATAACACCATTAAGTTTTAGGCTTAATGGTGTTATTTTGATTGGAATTCAATTAAAATGTATTGATAAGGAGTTAATAATTCCAGAAGGAGATATCGAATGAAAACTTTAGTAATTATTGCACATCCAAAGTATGACAATTCGATGACTCAAGGATTTTTAAAATCATGTCAAAAAGACATTGATAGTGTTGATTGGTTAGTTTTAAATCGCGAGTATCCCAGTTATAATTTTGATGTAATTAAGGAACAAGAACGTTTATCGAAATATGAAAGAATTGTATTCCAGTTTCCACTTTATTGGTATAGTGCGCCAGCTATTTTAAAACAGTATGAAGATGATGTTTTAACTAGAGCATTTACTTATAAAAATGAAGATGGGGTTTTAAATGGTAAAGAATTAGGAATAGTAACTACACTAGGTGAACCTATTTATCATTATCATGATGGTCATAATGAAGCTTTTACTATTGATGAATTGATGAAACCGTATCATGCACTAGCGCATAAGGCAGGTATGAAATTTTTACCCGTATTTTCTATTTCTCAGTTTAATTATTTAACTGAACATGAAAAGGTTTCATTACTCGTCAAGTATCGCAATTATTTGACTAATAGTCATTTAAATAGTTTTAAAAGTAAACAGTTATGGTACATTGAACAATTACAATTAATTCGTCAAAATTTAAAAGATTCTAAAAAGAACAGCATGGATATGTTAATTGATCAATTACAAAATAACTATGATAAATTAGATGAACTTAATTGGGAATTATCGATGATAAAAAAAGAAGAGGATGAATAATGACTGATAAAAGTTGGTTTGATGAAGAAGTTGATAAGCTAAAAAAAGACGAAACTAGTTTTACCAATCGCGCTTTATTAGAACATACTAAGTGTTTGATACGTGAACAAGATAAGCGGATTCAACAGTTACAAGATGAGTTAGATGGTAGAACTTGGAGTCCTGATAAATGGTAAAAAAATATGCTGCATCATTTTAGATACAGCATATTTTTTATTTATCTAATTTAGTGGCTGCCCAATGATTAATTGGACCAAATTTATGCCCAACTTCGATGCCATTCTTAATCGCAGCATCTACAAATTCATCAGCAATGATAATGGCCTCTTTGACTGATTTTCCCTTAGCAATTTCTGCTGTAATCGCTGCAGAAAGAGAATCACCAGTTCCATTTTTATGGGTAGTATCATAGTAAGGACCAGTTATCCAGAAATCTTCTCCGGATTCTAATAAGACATAGTCTTTAACTTCTTTAGTTTCTCCAGCAACATGTTTGCCTTTGATAATTACATTTTTGGCACCCATGTTTTTTAAAATTTGCGCGGATTTTTCAACATCTTTATCATTATTGATTGTCATATCGGCTAATTTTTCAGCTTCATAAAAATTAGGGGTGATTACGGTGGCTAATGGAACTAATTTTTCTTTTAAAGTTTCAAATGCCTTGGTTTCCAATAACATAGCCCCATGCTTAGTAACGATTACTGGGTCAACGATTAGTGGACCAAAATTATATTTTTTATAATTATCAACCACGATGTTAATTAATTTCGCGTCAGATAGCATTCCAGTCTTAGCTGCCTTAATATCAAAATCGTCATCTAAATCTTTAAATTCTTGATTGATAAAATGTTCGGGCATATTGACGCTGTCATGAATTCCATATGAATTTCCTGCTACACACGCTGTTATAACTGACATTCCATATACTTTTCTTACAAAAAATGTATGTAAATCAGCTTGCATACCAGCACTGCCGTCACTATCTGATCCAGCAATTGTTAGAGCCTGTGGATATTCGTTAACCATAATTAGCACCTTCTAATCTATTTTTAATAGTATATTAACATGTACTTGCATTTTTATCCAATATATATATAATAATAGTGATTAAAAGTAATTTGCGTTAGTAGTCGATTTTGTATTATAATGACTAGAGTTAAGTTATGTAAAGGAGTAATCGAAATGAGACAATGTCATCCAAACGGTGTTCAAGGACGTCGTCCTATCAACGCCAAAAAACGTAACAAAAAACAAAAAGAAGTTTCTGACTTACAAAGATTTTTGAAGTCAAAACCAGCTAAATAATTTTTTTAGACTCAGTAATGACTGAGTCTTTTTTTGTATACTATAAAATTTTTAGGAGTGATTTTTTGGCAAGTAAAAAATTTTATGCGGTTAAAAATGGTCGCAAAAAAGGAATTTTTTCAACTTGGTCTGAAACTGAAAAGCAAGTAAAGGGATTTTCCGGAGCCATATATAAAAGTTTCAAAACTTTGGCAGAAGCTGAAGATTTTATAGGTCGTAAAAAAGTAAGTAGTTCTTCTAAGACATCACGTACACTTAATAAAAATAAAGATTATGAATTTGTTGTATATACAGATGGTGGTTCTAGAAATAATGGTAATGTGGCCGGTCAACATGTAAAAGCTGATGATAAAGCAGCCTGGGCGTACCTAATTTTACATAAACAATACAAATACTCTGACTCAGCTGGTGAGTTTGGTGCAACTAATAATCGAATGGAAATAATGGCATTGATTAATGCCTTAACATTTTTACAAACTAGAAATTATACGAAAAGTAGTATTCAATGTGTCTTGGATTCCAAATATGTATTAGACTCCATCACTAAAGGTTGGCTAAATGGTTGGAAAAGACGTGGCTGGAAAAAAAGCAACGGCGCTGAAATTAAAAATTTAGCACTATTTAAGCAATTAGATGTTTTGTTAGGTGAATTTAGCCATATTGATTTTACGTGGACTAAGGGCCATGCTAATAATGAAGGAAATAACTTTGTGGATTCTTTATTAAATCAAACTATGGATAACATGAAATTGAATGTATCTAAACCGGTTTTAAATAAAAAGAATAATGTAAAAGACGAATCTAGAAATTTAAACGATTCTAGTTCAGTTAAAAGTATCAAAGAAAATTTACGAAAATTAGGTTTGTATAAATAAATGATATACTAGATATAAATTATTATAGGAAGTGTTTCTATGTTAACGGAACGAGAAAAAATGACTAATGGTGATCCATACAAACAGTTTGATCCAGAACTGCAAGCCAGAAGAAAATATATCAGAAAAGAACTTCAAAAGATTAATGCCTACGGTGACAATATTAAATCAAATGAACATTTAGCTAAGTTGTTTGGTGACTGTGGAAAAGATTTATTTATCGAAACAGGCATAGAATTTGACTATGGATATAATATTCATATTGGTGATGAATTTTACGCTAATTATCATTTAACACTACTGGATACTTGTCCCATTACAATTGGTAATCACTGCTATTTTGGACCAGATGTAGGCTTATATACACCTGTACATCCTTTAGACCCTAAGCAAAGATTAGCTGACGTTGAATTAGGTAAACCTATCACAATTGGTAATAATTGTTGGATGGGTGGTCACGTTACAATATTACCAGGAGTAACTTTGGGTGATAATGTTGTAGTTGGAGCTGGTTCAGTTGTAACCAAATCATTTGGTGATAATGTAGTTATTGTAGGGAATCCGGCTAAAGTTATAAAAACAATCGATTAATAGTTATAAATGTTGATTTCTGGGCTTTTTAGCATTTTACATATTTTTTTATATGTGTATAATAATAATTGAAATCTAAAAGTTATTGAATTTTAGCATTTGTATGACCTTAAAAAAGCTATACAGATGGCTCGTTATTACGATCCTATTTGTATGGCTTTTTGTGTATAAAGTTTTTAATATTCTGAGGAGGATTATTATTTTAAAAAGTAAAAATATTGACAAGCTCGTCTTTATTCCTACTGTAGTATTATTTATCATAGTTTCTGGATTACTAATGGCTGGCGGTTCCTCTCTACAAGGTTTTCTAAATTCTATTTTGAATTGGATTACCACTCAAATGGGGTGGGGATACATGTGGGTGTATGCAATTAACTTTGTATTTTTCGCTTATGTTATCTTTAGTAAATACGGAAATATCAGATTAGGCAAAAAGGAAGAAAAACCTACATATAGTAACTTTCAGTGGGGTAGCATGGTATTTGCTACAGCAATTGATGCTAGTATCTTAATGTTAAGTATGGTTGATCCATTGAGATATGTACAACATCCCACTGGTGGAGTTAAGCCTTTTTCTGAATCTGCCTATAATTTGGCACATATGTATGGTCAGTTTAATTGGGGCCCAATGGCATGGCTAATGTTTGGAGCACCCACGATAGCTATTGGTTACATGATGTATAACAACCATCGTCAAATCCAATCTTTAAGTGATGCAATTACCATCTTAGATGGCGATGAAATGTGGAAACGAACAGCTAAACAAATTGTAAATATTTTAGTTGTCTTCGGTATCATGGGTGGTGTAGGAGCATCAGTAGGAATGGAAATTCCTGTTATTTCTAATGTTTTAAGTTCACTGACTGGGATTCCAGATAATTTAATGTTAAAAGTTGAACTGTTTGCAATTTTATTTGTTATTTTTTCAGTTACCGTCTTTCGTGGCTTGAACGGTGGAATTGATAAGTTAAGTAATGCGCATATTTGGACTGCAATTATTTTCTTAGCAATTGTGTTATTAGTCGGTCCGACAGTTTATATTTTAAATTCTGAAACTAATAGTTTTGGTTTATTAATTCAAAAATTTATTCCAATGAGTTTAAATACGGTTCCTAATGGTCATCCCGGAATAGCTCAACAACAAACCATTTTTTATTGGGGTTGGTGGTTATCTTACATGCCGTTTATGGGTTTATTCATAGCTAGAATTTCTCGTGGTCGTACGATCCGACAAGTTTTAGTTGGGATGTTAACATATGGAGCTTTGGGATGTATGAGTTTTTATGCCATTTTAGGTGGATATTCATTATGGTTGCAAAAAACCGGTACAGTTGATTTAGTGCACATTTTAAACACACAAGGTCAGGCTGAAGTTATCTCTGCAGTTATTTCAACGTTACCTATGAAGTACATTATGTTTGCAATTTATTGTGTATCTTGTTTTATATTCTTAGCAACCACAATTTCGTCATCAGCGTTTGTTTTATCATCATTTACTAGTTTGAGATTAAAACAAGGTCAAGAACCTAGTCGACTAAACCGAATGACTTGGGTATTTATATTCATCATCTTTTCATTTAGTTTAGTGCTAGTTGGAGGATTTGAAACTGTTCAAACTTTCTGTACGATTGCAGGTTTCCCACTAATGTTTGTTTGTTTGTTGATTTTGATGTCAGTCTTTAAAATGATTAGTAAAGATGAATCAGTAAAATATCGCCGAGTACCTATTATTCGTCGAAAAGCTAAAAAAGATGTTAACAAAGAAACGATTGTTGAAAAAGATTAAAAAAACAGTGTTGATTGAAAAATCAACACTGTTTTTAATTTTTATAGCATGTATTTAGCATCAGCAACGTGGTCTTGAGATGTTAAAATTTTAGGACCATCTTTGGTGATGGCAATTGTATGTTCATATTGAGCTGAGTTAGTACCATCAGCTGAAACGTAGTAAGTCCAATCGTCTTTTTTGTCATAACGATCAGTAATTTCCCAAGTTCCTAAGTTAACCATTGGTTCAATGGTAATGGTCATACCTTCGCGTAAACGCATTCCTTGACCTTTTTCTCCATATGCAGGAACGTTTGGCTTTTCGTGCATTGTGGGTTGAATTCCATGACCAATTAATTCACGGACATCACCCATATGATTTTGGTTTTCAATGTAGTCTTGGCAAGCAAAACCGATATCACCTAAGCGATTACCAATTACAGCTTGGTCAATACCACGATATAAAGCATCGTGACATACTTGCATTAATTTCTTGTTTTCTTCAGAAATTTTTCCAACAGCATATGTCCAGCATGAATCACTTTCAAAGCCATCTTTGTTAACGGTCATATCAACTTTTAGGACATCGCCTTCTTTTAATAATAAGCCCTTACGTGGAATACCATGTGCAACTTCATCATTAATTGAAATACAAGTACCAAATTTGTAACCATCAAAACCTTTTTCAGAAGGACGGGCACCATGTTCAGTAATATATTTGTTAGCTAATTCTTCAATTTCCCAGGTATCTAAACCGGGTTTAATAATCTTTTGTAATTCTTTGTGAACTCCAGCTAAAACAGCACCTGATTTAGCCATCATTTCAATTTCTCTTGGTGATTTGAGTGTAATCAAAACAATTCTCCTTTATTGCATTAAGTGAAACGTTATTAATAGGTTTCCTATCTTCTAATCTACTACAATTTTTATTATATTGCTAATTTATTAATAACTTGTGGAATTAGTGTAATTTCAATTAATTTTTAGTATTATTAATATGTAAATACAAGGGGGATTTTTTGTGAGTAAAACAGCGAGAACCAATGTGATTTTATGTATTCTAACTGTAATAGTTGGAATTTTTGCTATCTTTTTTGCTTTTCGTAGTGACAAATTAATCAAAAATGGTATCAAGCAGGGAATAGGGACACCAACCATTTATGTTCATGGTTTAAATGGTTCGTTAAAATCAACTAATCACTTAGTTACAGTAGCTAGTCGTGATGGTGGAACTAAGGCATTAATTGTCTACGTTGCCAAAAATGGTGACCTTAGTTATGAAGGCCATTTGGATAAGCATATGAAAAATCCATTAATACAAGTTAATTTTAAGAATAATGATGCACCAGTTTCACAACAGGTAGACTGGCTACACAAAATCTTAATTAATTTAAAACAAAAGTACCATTATGAAAATTATAATGCAGTTGGGCATTCCGCAGGTTGTGTATCTATTTTGCAAACTACAGCTTTGTATGGTCATGATAGTGATATGCCACAATTGCAAAAATTTGTTTCAATCGCCGGACCATATAATGGGGTTATTGGAATTAATGATCGTCCGCATTCTAATTTAATTGTTAATAGTTATGGTAAGCCTCAATATGAAAATCTTTCTAACAAATGGTATCCAGCTTATAGTGAACTATTAAAAGAGTGTAAAAACTTTCCTAAAGGGGTTCAAATATTGAATATCTACGGTAACTATGGAAAAATGCCAAATTCAGATGGCTACGTTTCAATTCCATCAGCTCGTTCTTTACAGTATTTGGTTCATAATAAGGCTCAAGGTTATCAAGGAATTCAAATTAATGGTAACAACGCTCAACATAGTCGATTGCACAGTAATCCAGTAGTGGATAGACTTACGAGTCGTTTTCTTTTCGATAATAATTAATAATAAAGTCCACATTATAATGTGGACTTTATTATTTTACATATCTAATTTACAGGAATAAAATTAAATTGATTATTAGTTTATAAAAATTATAATTAAGGGGTGTTTTTTTGGAAAATAAACTTAATAAATTTCATACTAATTTGTTTATATTAGTTTTATTGCTGGGTAGTTTTACAATGTCGATTAGTCAATCTTCAATATCAACGGCTTATCCCACTTTAATGAGTTATTTTAAAATTGATGCTAGTACAGTTCAATGGTTAACAACTGGATTTATGTTAATTATGTGTGTAATGATGCCGGTTAGCCCATGGTTATTGAATAATGTTAAGTTCAAACATCTATTTTTATTCATATTAGCATTATTTGACGTAGGAACCTTAATTGTAGTTTTAGCACCTAATTTTCCAATGATGATGCTAGGTAGGGCAATGGAAGCTGTTTCAGTTGGAATTCTATTTCCTTCATATCAATCAGTAATGTTATACATAACTCCTAAAGAAAAACGTGGCAGTGTAATGGGATTTGCTGGATTGGTAATGGGGTCAGCTTTAGCATCTGGACCGATTATTTCAGCTATTGTGTTACATTTTACAACTTGGCGTGGCCTATTTATTTTCTTTATGTTAGTTATTTCTATTTTGTTTATTGTTGCTATCTTTACAATTAAGAGTATCATGCCTCACAAAGCTAGCCAATTAGATTTGTTTTCAGTTTTATTATCATTAGGATTTATTGGCCTTTTATATGTTATTAATATGATTGGTAAAACTAATGTTAATTTGTTTACAACTATAATTATTTTAGTGCTTAGTATAATTGCAATTATTTGGTTTATATATCGTCAGTTAAATTTACCTAATCCATTGTTGAATTTGGCTGTCCTGAAAAACTTTAATTATGATTTGTCTGTAGGATTGACAGCAGCTTCATATATTTCTTTAATTGTAGTAACAATTATTTTTCCACTATATTACCAAGAGATTCTAGACGTTTCTAAGTCTATGTCAGGGTTAGCATTAGCACCTGGAGCTATCTTCTTAAGTATATTAAATCCGTTTACTGGTAAATTAGCTGATAAGTGGGGATTTAAAAAAGTAATGTTGACAGGAATGTTAATGATCTTATTTGGTTGGCTTTTATTAGTTGTATTAGGTCGCAATACAGTTCAACTATTACCCATGATGTTAATAGCAGCCATTATTGAGGGTGGAAATGCTTTTGTAATGATGCCAGCTGTTACGATGGGAGCTAATTCATTAGATAAAGATTTAATTTCACATGGAACAGCTTTTATTACTACTTTTCGTCAAATTTTAGGATCTACAGGAGTTTTGGTGGCTACTCTAATCTACACTAACATTACTAATTTAAAGGTTGGTAATGGCATTTCCTATTATTTAGCCCAACAAAGTGGTTTTCATGTTGTGTTTATAGTATTTTTTGCACTTGAGTTTATAGGATTATTGATGGCAATGTTATTGAAAAATACTAAACAAAAATAAAAGAGTTAGAGATATAATGAAGTGCCTTAAAAAAGTTAGACAATTATTACTAAATTAAATATTTAATTTCATGGAATGATTTCGATATTCAATC
>NZ_BPLL01000012.1 GCF_019656235.1 Apilactobacillus xinyiensis
AGTTGAATATTTTGACATAAAAAAACCGCCTTAAAAAATTAGATATTATGTCTAACTTTTTTAAGGCGGTACATTAATCATTCTGCTTTTTTATTTTTCAACGCTATCTAACCAATCAAATTCTAAACTTGGATCAGCATTCAAGTCAGTTCCAGCATATTTGTGTTCTTTATTTAAAACATAAGCTGCTGCACCAATCATAGCGGCATTATCACCACAAAGATTAAGTGGGGCTTTAACCAATTTAGTCTGCTTAATATGTTTTTCTAAAGCATCACGTAAACCTTTATTAGCAGCTACTCCCCCTGCCAAAATTAATTGTTTAACTGGAAATTCTGCTAAAGCTTTTAGAGTTTTGTTTACTAAAACATCTACCACTGCGCTTTGAAAACTAGCTGCTAAATCATCTTTGTCTAAAGTTTCATTGATTTGGTCTGCATGATGAACTGTATTTATAAAAGCACTCTTTAAACCACTAAAACTAAAATCGTAGTTATCATCTTTTTCCATAGCTCGTGGAAAATTAAAAGTATCTTTGCCCTTAGCAGCCATTTGATCAACCACTGGTCCAGCAGGATATGACAATCCTAACACACGTCCTACTTTATCATAGGCTTCCCCAGCAGCATCGTCTCTGGTCTCACCAACAATTTTAAATTCACCTTCTTTAGGCATTAAAACTAACTCGGTATGACCACCAGAAACAACTAATGCTAACGCTGGGTATTGAATAGGTTCCACAAATGCAGCTGCACTAATATGACCAGCAATATGATTTACTGGAATCAATGGTAAATTATGTGCCCAAGCAACCGTCTTAGCAGCTGTTACTCCAATTAATAAAGCTCCAACTAGTCCTGGTCCATAAGTAACTGCGACCGCTGTCAAATCATCATAAGTAACATTTGCTTTTTTCATAGCATCGCCGATACAAATTGTAATTTCTTCAATATGATGACGACTTGCTACTTCAGGAACTACTCCACCAAATCTTTTATGACTATTGATTTGAGTAGCAACGATATTCGATAAAATTTTATGACCGTCTTCGATAATTGCAACACTAGTTTCATCACAACTAGATTCAAAAGACATTATTAAATTTCTTTTCAAAAAAACACTTCATTTCTATAAAAATTACTACATTCCAAAATTAGTTGGTGAAGAATCTAAAGATATTAAATCTAATTTCATATCGATAGCATCCTCATGATCTCCATCATAATAGGATTTTTTTATTTCTTGTTTTTTAAAGCCTAAATCTTCATAAAGTCTTTGGGCATGAATATTAGAAACTCTAACTTCCAATGACATACTCTTAAACTCCATTTGGCGAGCTTTCTTAATAATCTTAGTAATTAAGAAATACCCTAGTCCTCGACTTTGAAAATCTGGATCAACCGCAACATTCGTAACATGACAATCTAAGGTATGGTCATTGAATGAGCATCCCGCAAAGGCTACCAGCCTATCATGATAACGAATAACTAAATAATATCGATCAGTCATTCTTTGAAACTCACTAATAAAAGCTTCTGCAGTCCATGGTGTATCACCGTTATATACTCTTTTTTCTATATCTAAAATTTCTGGGATATCTGTAACCATTGCTTTAGCTAGGAAATAGTGTTGTTTATTTATCATAACCGTATGATTTTTAACATCTAAGTCACTAATCCTTAACTTATTTTGATTACTAAATAATCGATTTTTAAACCAATTAATCATTTTTTTGAACATATGATTGATTTACCTCTTCTGGATGTAATTTTTGCCAGTCAGATTCAGCCTTTGTTAATCGTAGATATTGTGGAACAAACGTATCAATATCCTTGATTGGATTTAAATTTTGACCATATTTAGCAATTTTAGCTGCTTTAGGCAAGTTGTTATCAAAACTAAGTGTGTAATAGTTATTAGATAATTCTGCTTTAATTTTATCTAAAAAAACAGAATAATCTCCTGCTAAACATATTTTTTCACCACTAAATTCAGCTTTTACTTTTTCAATCCATCTATCAAAATCAGTATGACAATCTTCTAATAAAACTGTTGGCTGACCATTTTTTATTTTATAAAGACCAGTAAATGCATTATTATTTCTAGCATTAAAAATAGGCATTACGAGCATATTTTCTGTTTCACAATTTAGAGCTAAAGCTAGTAGACTAGAAATTCCGACTAGTTCTTTATTTAAAGTAAATGCTAACGTCTTTGCCGTCGCTGTTGCAATTCTAATTCCAGTATAAGATCCCGGTCCGCTAGAAACTACAATTCTGTCAATATCATTAGGTTTCAAATCACACTTATTAAATAAATTTTCAATGATTGGCATTAAAAATTCAGCGTGTTTTTGATGCACTGTTGTAGTTTCAGTAGCTAGAATTTGATTGTCTTCAACGATAGCAACTGTTAATGGCCGGTTTGATGTGTCCAATGCCAAAACTTTCATATTTTTTGATATCTCCCTAAAATGAAATTTATTAACTTCTAAATTATAACAAAAAAATAGTGAAACTAAAGGATAGTTTCACTATTTACCATGTAATATTAGCACTGGCTGAACGTTTTCCATTACTGTAAATTTCATGTTTAGAAATTAAATCATTACCATTTTTTGAAAATGAAACCTTACTATTTACATCATAACCATACTTAACTTCATTTTCATATCTAAGATCAATATGCTTAGCAGTATGAGTATTCAGAAATTCAGGGGACAATACATCAACCATCCAATCTAGATAGTGTGCATTATTGACATGTTGATTTGAATCAATATCTAAGTATCTAACTCGATATTGGTTGCTAGTTACTTGTTCAGAACTTTCGTCAATTTTAACAGGACGAGGTAATTTAGGAATGTTAACAACTTTTTCAGCCCTATATGGTTCAACAATTTCATTGGGAATTTTAGTCATCTTTCTAGTTTTGTAATCCATAACAACCCATCTGCTAGTCATATGAACATAGGTATTACCTGAATCGTCTTTAATCCAAAATTCACGATATGCAAAAAATTTATTATAATATTTAGACTCTGTAACTAACGTTATCGTTTCGTTAACTCTGGGCATTTTTTGAATATCAATAGAGTATTGAATGACTACCCAACCCATATTTAATTTTTTTACTGTATCTGAACCTACTCTTAATTTTTCACTTTGGTCTTCAGAAGCTAAAATGACAATATCTAGCATCATCGCTAACGTCATTCTCCTAGTAAAATCTGCTTCATAGTAAGTTACTCGATGTTTTTCACTATATTTATCAGGAGTATTCAATTTAAAACCTTCTTTATAATGCTAAATTTGATGATAAAGATTATATATCTCTTGTTTTTTAACATCATGCATTTTAGCTACTTTTTTTATAGCATCGTTAGTTTTCATGTCTTTTGAAATAAAATAATCAACTTGTTTATTTATTGACATTTTAGTTAAGAAAATATCAGTTTCGTTATCATTAACATCTTCGGAATTTCCATCAACTATTATTAAAAATTCTCCTCTAGGTGTATTTTCAGTTGCCCAATTTAATAATTCAGACAGTTTACCTCGATTAAATTCTTCAAATTTTTTAGTTAGTTCTCTACAAACGACTGCTTGTCTTGAATTTCCTAATACTTCACACATATTTGATAACGTTTTTTTTAGTCGATATGGAGATTCATAAATTATAAACGTACTTTTTAAATGATTTAAGTTCTTTAATTCATCTATTTGTTCATTCTTTTTACGCTTTAAAAACCCATAAAAATAAAAGGGTTGTGGAGCTAGTCCAGAAGCGATTAACGCTGTTAAACCTGCATTGGCCCCAGGCAATGGAATCACCGGAATATTAGCATCAATACATGCCCTAACTAATTCTTTTCCTGGGTCACTAATGGAAGGCATTCCCGCATCACTAACTTGGGCTATGTTTTCACCATTTTTTAACTTGTCGACTAAAAGCGGTATTCTTTCTTGTGTATTATGTTCATGAAAACTTATTTTTTTGTTTTCAATTTCAAAATGATTGAGTAGTTGTTGAGTGTGCCTAGTATCTTCAGCTGCAATTAAATCTACGGCTTTCAATGTCTTAATTGCACGAAAAGTCATGTCATCAAGATTTCCAATGGGTGTTGGTACCAAATACAGCTTCCCACTATCGACACTTTTAGCAAAGCTACTTTGTGTTTTCAAATTAATTTTCCACCTCAACTATCCTTCTCTATATATTATCTCTGTACAAAAAATGCAACTGTCATTTTCATCACGATGTTTTCCATAAAACTGATTACAAACATGAAACCCTTCGTTATACAATTTTTCAAGATTTTTTCGCGATTTAGATAAATGTGGTTCACCGTCATTATCATTTTCACTATCTTTTTGTTCGTTTATTAACTCTCTTAAATGTTGATTTTCAATTTCTAATTCAGAGTTTTTTTCCATAATCTCAGTCATGCCTTCTCTAAGCTCAGAAAATTTGCTCAACATTAATTGGGTTTGTGCTTCCATATTTTTAAAACCATCATACAATTCACGTTTATCCAATCAAATTCACCCCAATTTACAAAACTAAATATTATCTTAATTCGGACAATATTTCTAAAGTAGTCGATTCTAAAATATTTTGAAAGTTAAGATTAATGGACATTTTATTGTTACATTCTAACATAATCTGGATAATCGAAATAAATTTTATAGAACTAATCTCAATAACAAAACTGTCAATATTATTAAAATCGTCTACAAAATCAATTTCATTTTTTTGAAAATTCAAATACTTAACACTAAGCATATCACGCCATATTTGAAGCATCATATTTATGATTTGTTGTTTACTATTTTTATCTGTAATTAATGGCATTATTTCAATTTGAATCGTAGTAAAAGCACAATAGTCTTTTTTGCAAATGTAATTGAACCAATTTTCAACTGCTGATTTAGCTTTGTTGAACCAATCATCATTCATCAGATTCTTAGCTGTTTCCAAACTGTTAGTTAATGATTTTAACAAATTATAGTCATTAGGATTAGTTTTTATTTTTTTTAGTTCGTCATCAAAAAAACGATTGCTTAAAGTTGGAAAATCAATCACTTGAGTTCTAGAAATAATTGTTGGCAAAATCATATTTTTATTAGTAGTAATTAGAAAGGAAACGACATCACCACTTGGTTCTTCAATAAACTTCAAAAGACTGTTAGCAGCATTTTCAGTCATTTTTTCCGCATCAATAATAATAAAAACCTTGAGTCGACCTTCAACTCCGCGTTTAGAAAATTCTGCTTTCAAAGTTCTAACTTGTTCAACCTTAATACTTTGACCATCTGGTTGGATAAATACCACATCTGGATGTTGGCCATCGGTAATTCTGCGACATTCATTACATTTACCACAAGGCTGTTTGTTCATTTTATTTTTACAAAATAAAGCCATTGTAGAACTCATTGCTACAGATTTTTTACCTACTCCAGAATTACCATTTAGTAAATAGGCGTGGGATAAATCATGATTATTAACCATATTAAAGAAATGATTAACTATGTTAGGTTGTTTGTTTATTGCTTCATTTAAGAAAATGTTATCAGACATTTTATACTCCACTAAAATTGATAAAAATTGTCCATTGGTAGCACCATAACTGTAGCTCCACCCACTTGAACTTTAACAGGATAAGAAGCATCTGAAACGCCTCCATCCAGATTAACTGGTGGTGTCATGTATTGCTCTCTGGTTCTAGAAATATTTTTAATAATATCTAAAACTTCTGAAACACGCTCATCTTTAATCCCAATCATATAAGTAGTGTTACCTGATCGTAAAAAACCACCAGTAGTAGAAAGTTTAGTTTCAGGAATATTATTTTTAACAAATTCATTTTGCAATTTGGATGCGTCTTTATTTTGAACAATTGCGATAATTAATTTCATTATGATCACTCCTAGTCAAAATATTTTTTATAAAAATCTTGAATGATTTTTAACGTTTCAGCTACCACCTTATCAATTGGTTGAGTAGCATCAATTACTTTTATTCTACCAGAATCATTACTTATAATCTTCTTGTAGGCAGTATGAACACGTTCATGAAACGATTTTGTTTCTTGATCTAATCGATCAATTTCACTATCACTACGATTTTTGGCAATTCTTGCTAAGCCTACAGATACTGGTATGTCAAAGTACAAAGTCAAATCAGGTTCAAATCCTTCTGTAGCAAACTGATTCATTTTTAAAATTAAATCATCACCAATTTCACGTCCACCACCTTGATAGGCAATGGAACTATCTAAAAATCGATCACACAAAACCAATTTACCTTGTTTGATAGCTGGTAAAATAGTTTGAGTAATATTTTGTCTCCTAGAAGCCGCATATAATAAAGCTTCAGTTCGATAATCCATTGCCGTATTGTCAGGGTTTAAAATAATATTACGAATTTGCTCAGAAATATTATTTCCGCCAGGTTCACGACTTAAAACCAAATTTTCAGGCAAATCTTTTTTTAAAACTTCTAAAACTTCATTCATAACTGTAGTTTTTCCAGCTCCATCGGGGCCCTCAAAAGTAACAAATTTTCCTTGCATGTTAGTCTCCTATCAAATTTTTAACAGTATAAATAAAAAGTGTCAAAATTCTCAAAGAATTAAGACACTATTTAACTAGCTAATAGTCAAAAACAGATGATTGAAAATGGTTATTTTTAACATCTCTAACCCTAGCTTCTTGATATAAGAATAAATATTTTTGTCTAGCTAATTGTGTTTGTGAAGTAATTTCACCATCGGTTTCTGAAATGGCCTCTTCAGTTTCGCGTGCATGATCCCAATTAGACTTAGCTCTATCTATTGAATTCAATAAAAATTCATCATACTGTTTTCTAAAATTATTCTTTTTTTTAATAATTCCTAGCATTATGACCGCTCCTACATTTCCGTACGACCAGAAACAGCCCTAGAAAGAGTCATTTCATCAGCGTATTCAATATCACTACCAACTGATAATCCATGTGCTAGACGTGTAACTTTTATGCCAGCTGGTTTAATTAACTTAGCCAGATACATCGCTGTGGCTTCACCTTCAGGAGTAGCATTAGTGGCTACAATAACTTCTTTAATATTTTCGTTGTTTTGTAGTCTTTTTAATAAAGATTTGATATTCAATTCTTCAGGGCCTTTGCCATCCATAGGTGAAAGTACTCCATGCAAAACATGGTATAAGCCATGATAATTTTGCATATTTTCCATTACCATAACATCTTTAGGTTGTTCAACAACTAGTAATTCGGATTGATTTCTTTGCTTATCTTGACAGATATTACATGGGTCTTCGGCAGTTAAATCACCACAAATAGAACAATATTTAAGACGTTGCTTGGTTTCTTTTAAAGCACTAGCAAATGCAATAACATCTTCTTTATTCATAGTAACCGTAAAATAAGCTAATCTAATAGCTGTTTTACGGCCAATACCTGGTAATCGCATGTAGCTGTCGATAAGTTTTGCAATCGGTTCTGGATATTGCATAGATTTTTTCCTTCTTTAATTTAAAAAAGTAAATTACATGCCTGGAATACCTTTAGTGTATTTACCCATTGTTTCTGAAGTTTCTTTATCAACCTTAGTTAATGCATCATTTACAGCACTAATTACCAAGTCTGAAAGCATGTCTGGATCATCTGGATCAATAGCTTCACTATTAATTTGCATATCTTTCATCTTACGGTCACCAGTAAAGACTACTTTAACCATATCTTCGGGTGAAACTCCAGTAAATTCTTTTTTATTTAACTCTTCTTGGTCAGCACCCATTTTCTTTTGCATTTGTTTAACTTGTTTCATCATTTTGTTCATATTCATACCATTCATCATAATACATATCTCCTTTATTAATCTTCTTTGATGTTCAAGATATCCTTACCAAACATTTTAGCAGCTTTATCAACCAATGTTGATTGTGTTTCTGCTGGTTGATTATCTTTAATCATCTCAGATTGATTTGATTTATTTTGTTTAATGTAATTGCTTCTAATTTTTGGCCATTCATCTTTCGGAACAAAAATCATTTTAGGTACATATCCTACAATTCGATCTAAACCATTCTCTAAGGCATCTAATAAGCTTGAATCAGAATTAGCTCTTTGACATAAAAATGCATATTCAAAAGCTATAACTGAACCCTCAGGACTAGCAGCAACGGGTTTTGAAACATGCATAACTGCTCTTTGCGTTACATCTAATGATTGCAACAATTCAGTCCAAGCATCATTTAAATTGTTTAAATCTTTTCTAGTAGCATTATCTAAAACTGCATACACATCATTAAGATTAACCTTAAATTTAGCAGGCTTAGTATTAATTTTATTAGACTTTTCTGTAACCTGACTATCTTCAGAAATAACTTTTGAGGTGGAAAATTGTTTAGACTTGTTAGATTTTAAACGGTCTATTTCTTGTTGTAGGTGTTTAATTTTAGATAAAAGATCATTGATAGACTCATCACTTTGACTGTTGTCACTTGATAGATGCTTTGTTTGACCTATTGAAGCTAACTTTACAGTTAGTACCTCTAAGTATATATCTGGATGCGATGAAAAACGCATTTGATTTTGAACATTATTTAATTCAATAATCATTTTATACAACATATCTGAATTTATACTTTTAGCAGTATCTTCAAAATTATTATCTAAAATATCTAACTCAATTGATTTTAACATTTCAGGGACTTGTTTATAAAGTAAAATATTCTGACAATAGTCTAAAATGTCTTCGATAAATCGATTGGCATCTTTACCATTTTCAACTAACTCCCTAACACTAAGTAAAGCAGACTTTATATCATCAGCTACTACTTGATTTAGATACTGGTTAATTAACTTTTTATCAACGCTTCCCGTTACTTCCAAAGCGTTTTCATAAGTGACTTTATTCATTCCAAAAGAAAGCGCTTGATCTAGAATGCTTAGTGCATCACGCATACCACCTTCAGCAGATTTAGCAATTAACTTCAAAGCCTTATCATCATAAGATAGGTGCTTTTCATTTAGAATATATTCCATACGATTAAGTATGTCACTGGCTTTGATTCTTTTAAAATCAAATCGTTGAACTCTAGAAATAATGGTTGCAGGAATTTTTTGAGGTTCAGTTGTGGCCAAAATAAATATGACATGTTCTGGTGGTTCTTCCAATGTTTTTAAAAGTGCATTAAATGCACCTGTGGAAAGCATATGAACTTCATCAATGATGTAAACTTTATACTTAGATTCTGTAGGCGCATATTTAGCCTTATCTCTAATATTTCTTATTTCTTCAACTCCATTATTAGAAGCTGCATCAATTTCAATTACATCATTTAAATTACCTTCAGTAATGCTTTTACAGATAAAACAATCGTTACATGGTTCACCATCTTGTTGATTTGGACAATTTATTGCTTTAGCAAAAATTTTAGCCGCTGAAGTTTTACCGGTTCCACGCGGACCAGCAAACAAATAAGCATGACTAATTTGATTAGTAATTAAAGCATTCTTTAGAGTTTTAGTTATAATGCCTTGACCAATCAAATCATTAAACTTTTGAGGACGCCAAACCCGATACAAAGCCTGATAACTCATGTAAAAATTCCTTTCAATTATTATTTATTAATACATATAATTATATCGTCAATATTAAACATTTTCCATTAAAAATAAAAAACTCTTAGCCAACAATTGACTAAGAGTTAAACGTCTAATTACGAGAAGCACAAGAAATAGAATACTTAGTGCTGCTTTCTTTCGAATCTGACACGGTTCGTAAGCATCTCTTTGCTTCAAGACCTTTCGGCAACAACTATACTAACTCATTTAGACAAATATGTCTAGTGCTTAGAACGTTTTTTATTTCTCTTACGAGCAGCTCTAAAAAAAGATTTCATAGTATTCGCAGCTTCAGCATCCATTAATCCAGATTCTACAATCACTTGATGATTAAGTCGCTTATCATTTAAAACATTATAAAGACTATGAACTCCTCCTGCTTTTAAGTCTGATGCCCCATAAACTACACGCTTAACTCGAGAATTCAAAATAGCACCTGCACACATTAAGCAAGGCTCAATAGTTACATAAAGTGTACAATCTTCTAATCGCCAACTATTTAAGTGATTACAAGCTTGATTAATTGCTATAACTTCAGCATGATCAATTGCAGTTTGACTATGTTCCCTAAGATTAAAGCCAGTAGCTATAATTTCATTATCTTTAGTAATAACTGCTCCAATGGGTACCTCACCAATTGCATAAGCTTTTTGAGCTTCAAAAAGTGCTTGTTGCATACAATTATAATCAAATTTAGAAAATGTCATTTATTTATCACCATTATAAATACTTTCCAGTATGTAATAGCCTTTATCTTTTTTTATAATCTCACAGTTGCCAAAAGTGCTCTTCATAAGTTTTTTGGCAGATGGTGCTCCTTGCTTTTTTTGTAATACAGCAGTTAAAGTCCCTGATGGTAATAAATGATTTTTCGCTTTGCTTAACATTGTATTTACCACCATTTTTCCTGCCCTAATAGGCGGATTGACTACAATAGCTGCATACTTACTTTGGATATTCTCATAAATGTTTGAATTATATATAGTAAGTCTATTATCTACACCATTATTTTTAGCATTAGTTTGGGCCAAAGATAGTGCTCGATTGTTAACATCTACCAAATCAAATTCTCGATCAGTATATTTTTTAGCTAAAGCAATACCTACAGGTCCATATCCACATCCCAAATCCAGAATTTTTCCACTGGGAATTTTAGATATATTAAATGCATTCATCAAAACAACTGATCCGTAGTCAACACGTTTTTTTGAGAAAACTCCATTATCAGTTGTAAAAGCAATTTTATTACCTAATAATTCAAAATCCCACTGCTGAATTTTATGGACAACATCTGGGTTCGGTGTATAATAAAAGTCGTTCATTTTTAATCACTCGCTTTTTTAAATTTTTAAAATATTTTCATATACACTACTGATAGTGTTTAGAAGAATTTCAAACACAAAATGTAGTGTATTTTTATTTGATTTTTTATTTTTGTGGTGTAAACTTATATATACATTTTAAATAAAAGAGGAAGATTTAACCATGGAAAAAGTTACTGTTTATTCAAAAAATAATTGCATTCAATGCAAAATGACTAAAAAATTCCTTGAAGAACACAACGTTGAATTTATCGAAAAAAACATTAACGAAGAACCTGAATATATTGAATACTTAAAAGAAAAAGGTTTCATGTCCTTGCCAGTTGTTGAAACTAATGAATTTGAAATTTCAGGTTTTAGACCAGATAAATTATCTCAATTAGCATAATCGTTTATTAAAGGAATTAATTATACTATATATCTTATCACTTTGGCGAAACCTTTTAATATGGTCTCGCCAATTTTATTGACAATTATTGTTAGGAGAGTGTGAATTAATGTCATTAAAAGACTTAAAAAATGTAACTTATTATGATTTAAATAATGAAATTAACATCCCAAAAAACGGTAAAATACAATTAAATAAAGATGCAGAAGCATTAGAAGCATTTTTAAAAGAAAACGTAAAAGCTAATCTTAAAACTTTTTCATCATTAAGAGAACGAATCGATTTTCTAATTGAAAATGACTACATTGAATCTGAATTTATCAATAAATATAATTTTAGCTTTATTGAAAAGTTATATGAATATTTAAAAAATCAAAATTTTCATTTTAAGTCTTTTATGGCAGCATATAAATTTTATGCTCAATATGCACTTAAAACTAATGACAATAATTACTACTTGGAACAATTCATTGACCGCGTTGCTATGAATGCACTTTATTTCGCTAATGGTAATGAAGAATTAGCTATGAATTTAGCTGATGAAATTGTTCATCAAAGATATCAACCTGCTACCCCAAGTTTTTTAAATGCCGGTCGAAAAAGACGTGGTGAATTTGTGTCATGCTTTTTAATTCAAACTACTGATAACATGAATACAATTGGTAGAACTATTAACTCGGCATTACAACTGTCTAGAATTGGTGGTGGTGTTGGAATTAATCTTTCTAATTTACGCGCTGCTGGCGATCCTATTAAGCACATTGAAGGTGCTGCTTCTGGTGTCGTTCCTGTTATGAAACTACTAGAAGATAGTTTTTCATATTCTAATCAATTAGGACAACGTCAAGGAGCTGGAGTAGTTTATTTAAGTGTTTTCCATCCTGATATTATTGACTTTTTAGCAGCTAAAAAAGAAAATGCTGATGAAAAAATTAGGGTTAAAACCCTTTCATTAGGGATTACGGTTCCAGATAAATTCTATGAATTATGTAAAAACAATGATGACATGTACCTATTTAGTCCATACGATGTAGAAGCAATTTATGGTAAGCCATTTTCATATGTTGACATAACTAAGGAATATGACAACATGGTTAATAATCCAAATATCAAAAAAACAACAATTAAGGCTAGAGAATTAGAAACTGAAATTTCAAAATTGCAACAAGAATCTGGCTATCCATACATTATAAATATTGATACTGCTAACAAAGTAAATCCAATTGATGGTAAAATCGTTATGAGTAATCTATGTTCAGAAATAATGCAGGTACAAACTCCATCAACTGTAGATAACCAACAAAATTATTCTGAATTAGGTACCGACGTTTCATGTAACTTAGGTTCAACTAATATTGTGAACTTAATGGATTCACCTGACTTCGGTAAGTCTGTAGATGCTATGGTTAGAGCGCTAACCTTTGTTTCTGATAACTCTAACATTGATGTAGTACCATCTATTCAACATGGTAATCATCTAGCACACAGTATTGGTTTGGGTGGTATGGGACTACACAGTTTCTTAGCTAAAAATCAAATTGAATATGGTTCAAAAGAAGCTATCGAATTCACCGGTGTTTACTTTATGTTACTAAACTATTGGACATTAAAAACATCTAACGAAATCGCTAAAGAACGTAAAGAAACTTTCCATAACTTTGAGAACAGTAAGTATGCTGATGGATCTTATTTTGATAAATACATCCAACAAAATTGGGCACCTGAAAATAGTAAAGTACAAGAACTGTTTAAAAACATTTTTATTCCTGAACAAAAAGACTGGGAACAATTAAAAGAAAATGTTATGCAATATGGTTTATATAATCAAAATAGATTAGCAGTTGCACCAAACGGTTCTATTTCATACATTAACGATACTACTGCTAGTTTGCACCCTATTATTAGTCGAATTGAAGAACGTTATGAAGCTAAAACTGGTAAAATTTACTATCCAGCTCCTTATCTATCTAATAAAACAATTCCTTACTACAAATCAGCATACGATACTGACATGCGTAAAGTAATTGACACATACGCAGCAGCTCAGAAACATGTAGACCAAAGTATGAGTTTAACTTTATTCATGCGTTCAACTATCAAAGATAATTTATACGAATGGAAAAATGGTCGTACAGATAAAATGACTACCCGTGATTTAACTATTCTAAGAAACTATGCACATTATAAGGGTATTAAATCACTATACTACGTTAGAACTTATACTGATGATAACCAAGAAGTCGGTGTCAACGAATGTGAAAGTTGTTCAATTTAAACTAATTAGTTAGGAGTTAAATTAATGGATAATTATAAAGCAATTAATTGGAATTCTATTAACGATGAAATAGACAAAGCGACTTGGGAAAAGTTAACCGAACAATTTTGGCTAGATACCCGTATCCCCTTGTCTAATGATTTACATGATTGGCGTTCATTAGATGATGATCATAAATGGGTAGTAGGGCATGTTTTTGGAGGATTAACTCTATTAGATACCTTACAATCTCAAGATGGAATGGCTGCATTACGTAAGGATGTTATTACTCCACATGAAACTGCGGTTTTAAATAACATTCAATTTATGGAATCAGTTCATGCTAAAAGTTACTCTTCCATTTTTTCTACTTTAAACACTCCAGATGAAATTGAAGAAATTTTTAAATGGAGTGACTCTGAAGAATTTTTACAAAACAAAGCTAAGAAAATTTATACGTTATATCATGATGATGGAAATCCACTAAAGAAAAAGATTTCTAGTGTATTTTTAGAAACTTTCTTATTTTACTCTGGATTCTTTACTCCTCTATGGTACTTAGGTCACAATAAATTACCTAATGTTGCTGAAATTATAAAATTAATTTTACGTGATGAATCAGTTCACGGAACTTATATTGGATATAAATTTCAAATTGCATTTAACAAATTAGGCAGTAATGAACAACAAGATTTGAAAGACTGGATGTACAACTTCTTATACGAATTGTATGAAAATGAAGAAAAATATACTCACTTGTTGTACGACAAAGTTGGCTGGACAGACAATGTTTTAACGTTTATTAGATATAACGCAAATAAAGCATTAATGAACTTGGGCCAAGACCCTATGTTTGCTGATACCCATGAAGATGTCGATCCAATCGTAATGAATGGTATCTCTACTTCAACCGCAAATCATGACTTCTTCTCACAAGTTGGTAACGGTTATCGATTAGGCGAAGTAGAAGCTATGAATAATGATGATTACAATATAGGTAAGTAAATAAATAAAAAAAGGTTGTTGATTTTTATCAACAACCTTTTTTATTTATCGTTTTAATTTGTTTAACATAAATCTCAATTTACTTTTTTTCTCGTTTTTTAATTCCATCTTTTCGTTAACTAATCTAAGTAATTGTAACATCGTAAATACTAATGAGTTACCTCTTCTGTAAGCAATATACTTAGGTGCCCAAGAATCAACATATTTTTCTTTATATGTTCTTAAACCCTGAAAACTATAAAATGAAGTACCATATTTATAGATTAAGTTAGCAATTTTTTCATCGATGAAACTATACTTAGATTCTCCAACATTCGATAATGGTGCCATTCCTAAATTAAAGTACTTATAACCTTGCTCTTTAACATGATTAAATAGATTTATAAATAAACCATCCATAATTCCAGAAGGAGCATCTTTACTTGAACGCATTAAATCAATAGAAGTCATTTCATAATCACCTGTAGGCATAATATTTGCAAAAGCAATTATTTTAGCATCTTTATCTTTCATAATAGCTATAGGTGCTTGACTTAAGTAATACTTATCAAAATAACCAAGAGAAAATCCTTTTTCAGGATTACCTTTCAACCATTCATCAGAAACACTTTTTAGTTTGTTTAAAAAGTTATCTGAAAAAGGTGGGTTTATAATCTCAAATTCATATTGATCACGTTCAAATTTATGCATTAGCGCTCTTTCACCACGATGCTTTTTACCAACTAAAGAAAAATCTTGAATATTAACATGACCTTCTTCACCGGCTTTGGTAAAGCTAAAACCTTTTTCGTGTAGAATCATCGTCAATTTTTCGCCGACTTCATAGAAAACTAATGATAATCCAATGTTATCAGCGTGTGTAATAAAATCATCGATTGCCGGTTCTAATTTGTCTTGGTTTCCAATAGGTTCACCCATGATAATAATTTTATTAGCACGTTTTTTATACATAAAGAAAATTTGATCTTGACCATTTTCACTATAAAAGTAAATACTTTTATCTCTAACATAAGCTAAATGACTAACTTCATTTCCACCAAACTGAGTTATAACATCATGTACCCTGCTAGCATCGAATGGTTGATCTAACCACTCAACTTTCTTATACGATAAATATCGATATATTAATATTGAAATTAACAATGATAAAATTAAAGCTAAGAAACCAGAAAACCATACTTGAGTGGATGGAAATGTATAAGCGTTAAAGAAGTGAAATGCTCTAAACTTGAAGCTAGTGTAAATTCCAACAATTCCATACATTATAAATGTAAAACCAAAGATGAATATATCAAAGATCATTTGTCCCCAAGGATAAGATAATTTTTCTCGGTATAATACACCATATGAAAGCCAAAGAGCAACTATAACAATTCCAAAGAAAATACACATATTAATTGGAAAATCTTCTTTCCAAAGTGTATTAAACATAGAAATTAAAATTACAACAGTAGCTGGCCAATATACTTTTTTTACTTTAGAAGCAAAACCTCTAGCTAAACCAATTAGTAAAAATGCAAATATAATATTTGATAATTGGCTTAAAAAGTAAAAACTGTATGGTTCTAAGAATAAATAAAAACGATTAAATAGAACTTGATTTGGCATAACAACTAATAGAATCATCATTATTCCAGTAAAATACATAAAAGTTGTTATAAACCAATGCGATATCTTTTGGAAAATAGCCTTAGGAATGTTATCCAAAAATTTATTAAATCTTTGTAGTAAATCAAAAACAAAAAATATTATTCCTAAAATTACAGGGAAAATATAGTAAAAAGCTCGATATAGTAACAACCAAACTAAAGCTTCATTACCACCAACGCCTAGAAATGCTAAACCAATCATCATGGTACCATCAAAAGTACCAACACCTCCAGGAATTAATGTAAAGACTCCCACTACATTTGCAACAATAAATACCGGTAATACCGCTAAAAGATTTACAGGTTGATGCATAAATGCACCAATTATTATAAATAATGAAGCACATCCAGCCCATTCAAGCAAAGATCCGATAATTAATTGAAGCTCTAATTTTTTAGTCATATCTTTGAAAAAATCGGTGTTTGTTTTACGAATGAAAATAAATAAAATTGGAAAATATAATCCACCTGCTAATAATACAAACCACCACCACCAGTCATTACTGTTGGCTCCAAAACCGAAAATCCACATCATAATTAAGGCAATCCAACAATAACTAGAAAGACCAGCTTCTAAAAATATTACAATTTTTGATATAGCATATAAAATCTGTTTACGATTAGCATTTTTGCTATAAAAATTAGCTCTTAAACTAGCTCCTAAAACTCCGCCAAATCCAGCAATATTAGTTAAAGTGTTAGTTATCCAACCAGTTTTAACTATATACCAAGGGCTAAATTTACCTGGTAAAAAGTCAACAATCGTGAAGTCGTAAATCAACATTGGCGTTACGGCTATGAAACCTAATATAGTCATACTTATTAGTGATAATGGAGTTTGAGTAGCAAAACTTTTAGCCATTTTAGGCCCGCTAATCTCGCTTCCCTCACTAATGCCAACATGGATTACAATTCCTAAAACAAATATAACAAATAGAACTTTAAAGACATTTATATGTCTATTAAAAAAATCCCATATTTTTTGAAATAAAGCTTTCAAAATAACATCCTCCATGTATTTAAATAATAGTTTAATTATCTCAATTTACATTGTAATAAACAACCCATTGAACTAATACTTAAAACAAAAGAAAAAAGGCATGTAGCTAAATAGCCACATACCTTTTTTAAAGTTACAATTATTTAACTGTAACAGTTGCGCCAACTGCTTCAAGTTTTTCTTTGATGTCGTTAGCTTCGTCTTCTTTAACGTCTTCTTTGATAACTGAAGGTGCTTTGTCAACAAGGTCTTTAGAATCTTTTAATCCTAAACCAGTGATTTCACGAACAACCTTGATTGCTTTAACCTTTTGGTCACCTGAAGCTGTTAATTCAACAGTGAATGAATCTTTAGCAGCACCTGCATCAGCACCACCAGCAACTGGAGCAGCAGCTGCAGCTGAAACGTCGAATTCTTCTTCAATTGCCTTAACTAAGTCGTTTAAGTCAGTAATTGAAGCGTCTTTAATTTGTTCAATAATGTTATCTTTATCAAAAGCCATTTTAATTTCCTCCAATTTGGAATAATTTTTTATTTAGGCAGCATCGCCATCGTTATCTTTTTCTGAAACAGCCTTAACAGCAAGAGCAAACTTGCGGACAGGGTCTTGTAAGATGTTTGCAAGAGTTGAAAGTAATTCTTCACGACTAGGTAATGTAGCGAATGTATTAATTTCATCCAATGTAGCAATCTTGTCTTCGATAATACCACCCTTGATTTCAACGGCATCAGTATTATCAGCAAATTTCTTTAAGATCTTTGCAGGAGCAACAGGGTCTTCGTTTGAGAAAGCAACAGCAGTAGGACCACTGAATACTTCGTCAAGACCTTCGTAACCAGTTGCATCAGCAGCACGTTTTACAATGTTGTTTTTAATAACACTGAATTGAACACCTGCATCACGCAATTGTTTACGTAAATCAGTTACTTCGGCAACACTTAAACCACGGTAGTTAACAACAATAGCTGAAACAGCTTCTTCGAATTGTTTAGTAACTACATCAACTTTTTTTGCTTTAGCATCAATTACATCTTTTTTTGGCATTAGTTTCACCTCCCAAATTTTTTGGGATTTAATAAAAAATCCCTATGCCTACCAAAACATAGAGAGAACTTTAAAAATTCTCCTCGTCAGGATATTAAGAGTAAACTCACCTGAGTCTTAGGTAGACTAAATCGCATATTTAATTAGCAGTATTAATTTACCATATAATTTTAATATGGTCAATTAGGGATTTTTATATTAATTAAATTCCAAGTTTAATCAATTATCTCTAAAATGAATCTAAAGCAACTTTAACCCCAGGGCCAAATGTTGTAGAGATTGATAAGTTAGAAATGTAAGTACCACGTACTGAAGCTGGACGATTCTTAACAATCAATTCTTCAATTGCTTTGAAGTTACCAACTAATTTGTCAGCATCAAATGATGATTTACCAATGATAACTGCAACGTTACCATCACGGTCAGTACGGTAAGTAACCTTACCTGATTTTGAATCTGAAACAGCTTTAGCTACATCCATAGTTACTGTTCCAGTCTTAGGGTTAGGCATTAAACCTTTTGGTCCAAGTACACGTCCTAAACGTCCAACTTGAGCCATCATGTCTGGAGTTGCAACAGCAACGTCAAAGTCTAACCATCCATCTTGGATTTTTTGAGCTAAATCTGCTTCACCAACAACATCCGCACCGGCTGCTTCTGCTTCTTTGGCTTTGTCACCTTTAGCAAAAACAATTACCTTTTGGTCTTTACCTGTACCATTTGGTAAAACAACGGCACCACGTAATTGTTGGTCAGCTTGTTTAGTATCAACGTTTAAGTTAAAAACAACTTCTACAGTTGAATCAAACTTAGCGTAATCAATTTTTTTTACTAGTTCAACTGCTTCTTCAACAGAGTATTCCTTTGTACGGTCTACTTGTTTAAGAGCATCTTGGTATTTTTTACCTCTTTTTTGAGCCATCTGTGTTTTTTCCTCCTTGCAATTGTGGTTGTAACGGATAAACCTCCCACATAATGTACGAGAAACGTACATTATGGTACTACTTTAGAAAAATATAAGATTAACCTTCAACAGTGAATCCCATACTACGTGCAGTACCTTCGATCATACGCATTGCGGCTTCAACATCAGCTGCGTTTAGATCTTTCATTTTAGTTTCGGCAATTTCCTTAACTTGGTCTTTAGTTACACTAGCAACCTTCTTAGTGTTAGGTTCACCGGAACCATGTTCTACACCGGCAGCCTTCTTCAATAGAATTGAAGCAGGTGGTGTCTTAGTAATGAAATCAAATGAACGATCTTCGTATACGGTAATTACAACTGGGATAAGCATTCCTGCTTGATCTGCAGTACGAGCATTAAATTCTTTTGTAAATCCCATAATGTTAATACCAGCTTGACCCAATGCAGGTCCAACTGGAGGAGCGGGTGTTGCTTTAGCCGCAGGGATTTGTAATTTAACTACGTTAGCTACTTTTTTAGCCACGAGATATACCTCCTTAAGTCTGTGTGTGGTAAAAATTGGAGATTAATATTTCTCCTCCCACTTAGTATGCACAAACATACTAATATAATATATCATTTTATATTAAAATGCACAACCATTTTATTGAATTGTTTGAACTTGATCAAAATCTAGTTCTGCACTTGTTTCTCTACCAAACATATCAACAATTACTTTTAGCTTACCTTTTTCATCATTCTTTTCGGTAATTTTACCAACTAAACCAGCAAATGCACCTTCAGTAACTGTAACAGAGTCACCTACTTCAGCATCTAATTTTTGACGTTTTTTAGCAACACCTAAACGACTTAAAATAAGTTCTACTTCATCTGGTAATAATGGAGTTGGTTTACTCCCTTGACCATGTGAACCAATAAAACCAGTAACTCCAGGTGTATTTCTAACAATGTACCATGCTTGATCAGTCATTACCATTTCAACTAATACATATCCAGGAAAAGTTTTATCCATTTTAACTTTATCTTTACCATTTTTAACTTCATGTTCTTCAGTTTCAGGAACTACAACGCTAAAAATGTAATCTTGCATACCCATAGATTCTTTTCTAGATTCTAGGTTCATTTTAACTTTATTTTCATATCCTGAATAAGTATGAATTACATACCATTGTTTTTCATTTGATTCTACCATTATGTCATTTACTCCCCTTTAAAATCCAAAATAAAAAAACTTCGTAATTAACGAAGTTCCTATGTCTGTAACTACATATTATATTAATTTATTATATTTATCAATATTAAACTAAGTGCAATGCGTATTGAACTAAGAAGTCAACAACTGCAAAAAAGATTGCAAACATAATTGACATACCTATAACAGTAGATGTATCAGTTTTAGTTTGTTTAGCATTTGGCCAAACAACTTTTTTCATTTCAGATTTAACATTTCTAAAAAATCCAAATAATTTCATTTCATTTCTCCTTTAAAATCATTTTGTTTCCAAATGTAAAGTAGATTCTCCACACTTTTTACAAAACTTTTTTATAGCAAAACGTTTTTCTCTATCTGTTTTAGCAGACGTATTGTAGTTTCTAGAACCACATTTAGAACATGCCAAAACTATTTTTTGTTGAGCCATAAAATTACCCACCTAATCATCAAAATATTACCATTAAAATACTCAAAACGTCAATTTATTAAATTTTACTCGGCATCTTTCAAAAGCGTTATTAACTTTAGATTCATCACAATGCTGTTCTAAAGCAATTTCAGAAAATCTTTTTCGATTAAATAATGCAATTAAAATGTTTTTTTCAAATTCTGAACAAACTGAAATTAATCTAATAAATTTTTCTTGCAAGATTAATCGTTCTTCCGGACACACCGCTAAACTATCAGCAATCGTATCTGACAAAAATTGTTCATCACTATTAAAAGATGTTTGCATCGAAATTGGGACTCTTTTTTGAGCATTACTTTTACGTATCATATCAAAGCATTTATTTTTAAGCCCCATTTTGAAAAACACGCCAAAGTTAATCATTTTTTCACAATCATATTTTTGCACAGAATTTAACATTACTAATGTTGCTTCCTGAAACCAATCATCAATATCAATGTTATGTAAATAATAAGTTTTCCAAAGTTTATTTACTAACGGTTTATATTTAACAAATAGTTCTCTTACTGCACATTCATCACGAGAGTTAATTTTTCTTATTAGTTCTAAATCTTGTAAGTAGGAATCGCTTTTATAGTACATCATTCACCTCATAAATTGTTATAAGGCTATAAATTAAATGAATAAGCATACTCATTCAAGCGAACATACGTTCTAGATGTCAACAATTTATATATACCAATTTATTTGTATAAATATATTTATAAATTACTTTGATAAGTCATCTCTTAACTTTTCTAAAATCATCATTTGGTCAGGTGTAATTGTATTTCTTATCGCTTTAATCTGATTTTTATAACTTTTAACCTCATGTTTTATTTCGGTTTTAGCTCGTTTTATATCACGCAATAATTCTCTTGCTGGTAATCTTAAAGCACCAGCAGAAAACACAGTCCACTGTTCAGCTTGATCAGAGGTTACCACGATAACTTGTAAAAAACGAGATTGCTTTTTTCTAACAAATGCCTCTATATAAGAATCAGCAGTTTCATTTTTGCTAGTCCAAATAATATCTAAATTATAATGTTTATCTTTTTTAGACAAACCTGGTACATACATAGCGTCAAAAATAACAATTACATTTAACTCCCGATACTTTTTGTATTCGGAAATTTCTTTTAACAGTTCATCACGTGCATCAGCTAAACGATTTTCTAGTTTCATTTGGTTTAAATTGGGCCAGTTTCCAATTACATTATATCCATCAATAACTAATAATTGTTTTTTCAAAGATACACACCACCTAACTATAGTGGGTGTCTAGAACTATAACCTTGGTACATTAATAGGCTAGCTGCAACACTTGCGTTTAAACTTTGAAGCTCTCCTACCATTGGAATGGTTAACATTTGATCAACATTCTTTTTAAGCAAGGGTGATATGCCTTTTCCTTCATTTCCAATAACGATGGCTGATGCTCCTTTACCATCCCATCTACGATAATCAGTTCCGTTCATATCAGTACCAAAAATCCAGACACCATTTTCTTTTAAATATTTTACCGTGTTAATTAAATTAGTAACTCTCACTACAGGTACTCTTTCAATTGCTCCGGCAGATGTCTTAGCTACTGTTGAAGTAATTCCTACAGCTCGATGTTTAGGAATTATTACCCCATTAACTCCACTAGCATCAGCAGTTCTAATAATGGAACCTAAATTATGAGGATCTTCAATGTTATCTAAAATCAAGAAGAAAGGCGCTTCTTCTCTCTTTTTAGCGTTCTCAAAGATATCTTCTAAACTAGCATAGTTGTATGGAGAAACTGATAATACTACTCCTTGATGATTTTGATTATCAGATAACAAGTCTAGCTTTTGTTTAGGTACTACTGAAATAACTAACCTTTTTTGCTTGGCTAATTTAATTATTTCTGAAATAGATTTTTCATCTTTTTTTATACCATTTTGCAAGAAAACTTTATTTATTTCTTGCTTTCCACGTAATGCTGATACTACCGGATGACGACCAATTATAAAATCACTTTGATCACTATTTTTCATATTTAGTTCTCCCTGCATCTATTTGTTCAATACACCAATCACATAATTCATCTAAACGTTCTTGTTGATGGCTTAATGATAAATAACCCATTAAAGCCTCAAAACCAGTAGATATACGATAAGTAATTACACTAGTATTCTTAGCATGTGTATAACTTTTAGCGTTACGACCGCGTTTAAAGACTGATATTTCATCTGCAGATAATTTATCGTCATTTAACATCAAATCAATTAGTGCAGCTTGTGCTTTTGCCGAAACATATTTACGGGCCGTTTTTTGTAAATGATTAGGTTTAGTTAAACCAATCCCTAACAAATGTTTTCTAACATATACTTCATATATAGAATCGCCTAAATAAGCTAAAGCAATTGCATTTAGTTGATTATAGTCAACTTCTTGTTCTTTTATCATTGATTATTCCCTTCTGAAGCGAGTTCCTTGAGCTGTATCTTCAAGAATTATTCCCTTTGATTTCAAGTCTTCTCTAATCTCGTCACTACGTGCAAAATTACGTTCTTTACGTGCATTATTACGTTCTTCAATCAGACTTTCAATTTTCGCGTCATTTAAAGTTTCTAATTGTAATTTAACCCCAAAAATACTAGCCATATTAGATAACTTTTTCAAAATTAAATTTATAGTATCTTTGAATACATATTCTCTTTCTGAATAAACGTTACCCAACTTTGCCAGTTCATAAACTTTAGCAATTCCATTTTGAACATTAAAATCATCATCCATAGCATCTTGAAAGTCTGCTTGGATTTGTCTTATCTCTTGATCTATTTTAGGATCATTAAACTCATCAGCATTATTCAAACGATATGATAAATTATTATATGCAGTTTGAATTTTTTTCAAATTATTAGATGCTACTTCTAAATTTTTTTGATTATATTGAATAGGTCGACGGTACTGAGTGGTTGACATTAAGAACCTAATTACTTGTGGATCTACTTTCTTAACCAGTTCATGTACGGTTACGAAATTGCCAAGGGATTTACTCATTTTTTCGTTTTCATCACCAACAGTTACAAATCCATTATGCATCCAATACTTAACAAAAGGTTCACCAGTTTTAGCTTCACTTTGCGCACGTTCATTTTCATGATGTGGAAATTCCAAATCTTCACCACCACCATGGATATCAATCGTACTGCCTAAATATTTAGTAGCCATTACCGAGCATTCAATATGCCATCCAGGACGACCTTTACCCCAAGGAGATGACCAAGAAATTTCACCTGGTTTGGCGGGTTTCCATAAAACGAAATCAATAGGATCTTCTTTTAAAGCAAGCTCGGCATCATTAACATGTTCACTAGCTCCAGATTCTAAATCATCAATACTTTCATGAGCTAATAATCCATAAGATTTAAATTTTCTAGCGCGATAGTAAACATTTCCACTATTTTCATATGCAAAGCCATCTTTAATAAGCACTTGAATAAATTTAATAATATCTTCAATGTTATCAGTAGCTTTAGGGTTTTTAGTAGCTGGTTCCACATTCAAGGCTTTAACATCTTCATTATAAGCATCAATGTATTTATCAGTTAAAGTCTTAACATCAGTACCTTGTTCATTAGCAGCTTTTATAATTTTATCGTCTACATCGGTAAAATTAGAAACATAGTTTACTTGATATCCACAATATTCCAAATATTTTCTAATAGTATCAAATGCGACAACACTTCTGGCATTACCAATATGAATATAGTTGTAGACTGTGGGCCCACAAACATACATATTAACAATTCTTTGATGAATTGGTTCAAAAGTTTCTTTTTTTCTAGTTAATGTATTATATATACGTAGCAAATTGGGCACCTCTAATTCTGTTAATGTTACAATTCACTTTATTTTATCATAATTTGAATATTTATTTTAAGCAATAATAAAAGGACTGGCCATAATTAACCAGTCCAATTACCATATTTATAAATTATTATTTATTAATTTGCTTTAAAGTTTGATCAATATGTTCTAAAGCTTTTTCTCTACCAATTAATTCAATTGATTCTGGTAGTTCTGGTCCATGCATTTCATGAGTTACCGCAATTCTAATTGGCATCCATAATTTACGACCTTTAATACCGGTATCTTTTTGAATAGATTTAATAGTGCTTAGGATTTCTACCTTATCAAAAATGTCAATTTTACTAATACGTTCAGCAAATTCTTTTAGAACTACTGGAGCAGTATCATTATTAATTTCTTCTAAGGATTCACCATCTATTTGTTCTGGTTCATTAAAGAAAACACTGGCCATTTCATTAATTTGAGCCATGTAGCTCATTTGTTGTTTATAAACATTAATTAACTTACGTGCCCATTCAATTGTTTTAGCATCAGGTTGTTTAGGTAAGTTACCCTTAGCAATCAATTGACGTAATGCTAAATCCATAACTACATCTTCATCACTAGATTTAACATATTGATTATTGATCCATTCTAATTTTTTATTATCAAAATTAGCAGGTGACTTACTCAAACGGTTTTCATCATACATCTTGATAAATTGTTGTTTAGAGAAGATTTCATCTTCACCCTTTGGAGACCAACCTAGTAATGTAATAAAGTTAAACATTGCATCTGGTAAGTATCCTAAGTCTCTATATTGTTCAATAAATTGAATAATTGATTCATCACGTTTACTCAATTTTTTACCAGTATCAGCACTAGTGATTAAACTCATATGACCAAATTTAGGAGCTTCCCAACCAAATGCTTCATACATCATTAATTGTTTAGGTGTATTAGCAACATGGTCATCACCACGGAAAACATGTGATATTTTCATTTCGTGGTCATCAACAATAACCGCAAAATTATAAGTAGGCATTCCATCACGTTTAACAATGACAAAGTCACCACCGATGGTATCTGAGTTAAAGGAAACATGTCCTTTTACAATATCATCCCATGCATATTCAGTATTTTTAGGTACTCTAAAACGAATAACTGGTTTTAAACCTTTAGCTTCCGATTCAGCCATTGATTGTTTAATTTCTTCATCAGTCATACCAGCATATTCATATTCATAATGAGGCATAACGCCGCGTGCACGTTGTTCTTCACGATCAGCAGTTAATTCTTCTTCTGTACGGTATGAGTAGTAAGCTTTATCTTCATCTAATAACTTTTGAATTAATGGAGTGTAAATAGATTTTCTTTCAGATTGTCTATATGGTCCATATTCACCAGGCTTATCTGGACCTTCATCCCAATCTAAACCTAACCATTTTAGATTATCTAGTTGACTTTTTTCACCATCAGCTACATTTCGTTTAGTATCGGTATCTTCTATACGAATTATGAACTTTCCCTTATTATGTCTTGCAAATAAGTAATTAAAAATAGCAGTTCTTGCGTTACCGATATGTAAATGTCCTGTAGGACTTGGTGCATATCTAACACGAATAGAGTTCTTAGCCAATGCGTATTCTCCTCTTTATAATAAAATTTAATCTTTAATATCAATATAAGTTTACAATGAAAAAAAGTAAAAATAAAGTGCTCACAAACTATTATTTATCAATTTTAGCAAATATCATTTTACCAGCATCAGTTTGTAGGGCACTAGTAACTGTAACATTTAATAATTGATTCATATGATCACGACCTTCTTCGACAACCACCATAGTTCCGTCATCTAAGTAGGCCACTCCTTGTCTTCTTTCAGTTCCCTTTTTAACTACAGTAACTTGCATAGATTCACCAGGTAAAACTTTTTGTTTTAGAGCATTAGATAATACGTTAATGTTCAAAACATTAACTTTTTGAAATGAAATAACCTTATTTAGGTTGTAATCATTAGTAACGATTACCCCATTAATGTCCTTAGCCAGTTGAATTAGTTTACTGTCTACTTCAGATATTTGTTTGTAATCTTTATCATACATTTCAATCGGCATAATTTTTTCACTTTGCAATTTATTTAAGATGTCGAGTCCTCTACGTCCTCTAACACGTTTAACACTATCACTAGAATCAGCAATATATTGCAATTCATATAAAACGAAGTTTGGAACTACTAATGTTCCTTCCAAAAAACCAGTTTTTACTAAATCATAAATACGCCCATCAATTAAAATATTAGTATCCAATATTTTATAGTTATTATTTTTAACATTTGAGCTACTACTAGAATTATTACGTTTAATACTAAAATGAAAAAGTTTACCCCAATCATTAATTCTAGTAGTTCCCAAAATAAATCCAAAATATCCTAAGAAAAGCATTAAAACAATTGGAATAATAGTGTTAATTAAGAATGTCTGGGATCTAAATAAAACGATAGAAACTAAAATTGCTAAAACTAATCCCAATATCATTCCAATTACACCCATTAATAAATATAATGGACTTTTTCTTGAAAGATATTTTTCTGTTCGGTCTAACATATTTTTAATCTGATTTGTTAATAAAAATGATAGTCCTAGAAAAATTAAACATCCTAAGATAAAGTCAGTAAAAATATTATTTAAAAATTTTACGTTGTAAAAATTGACTACAAACCAAAGGTCAGGTAGATAAACAATTCCAATGGCTCCACCAATTATGGTTAAAATAGATTGAATAATTCTGGTTCGATTTAAAGATTTCATTCCCATTTGAACTCCTTTCTATCCTATTGCAATTTTTAGAGCTTCAGATAATGTAGAAACTCCTACAATTTCAATATCTTTAGGATAATTCCATCCATTTAAATTATTTTTAGGCAACAATACTCTTTTAAAGCCTAATTTTTTTGCTTCAGCTACCCTAGATTCGATTCGACTAACTCTTCTAATTTCACCGGTCAAACCAATCTCACCAATATAGCAATCAGTTGCATTAGTGCCTATGTTTTTATAACTAGAAGCTATACTTACCGCAATTGCTAAATCAATTGCTGGCTCATTCAATTTTACACCACCTGCAGCTTTTAAATAAGCGTCTTGATTTTGCAACATTAAACCTGCTCTTTTTTCTAAAACTGCCATTAATAGAGCAACCCGGTTACGATCCAGTCCAGTTGCAGTTCTTTGCGCATTACCAAATACTGACTGTGTGATTAGCGCTTGAATTTCAACTAAAATCGGTCGAGTTCCCTCCATAGAGACCACAATTGCTGAACCGGTAGCATTTTTTAAACGTTCTTCTAAAAACACTTCCGAAGGATTAGATACTTCTTTTAACCCTTCACCACGCATTTCAAATATTCCTAGCTCATCAGTAGAACCAAAACGATTTTTTACGGCACGTAAAATACGATATGAATGATGCATATCACCTTCAAAATATAAAACTGTATCAACCATATGTTCTAAAGTTTTTGGACCAGCAATAGCTCCACCTTTAGTAACATGGCCAACTACAAATACTGTAATTCCATTACTTTTAGCTATATTCATTAATTCCGCTGTAATCGCCCTTACTTGTCCAATGGAACCGACATTTGAATCTACTTCTGGTTCTTGAATGGTTTGAATTGAATCAACAACTACAATATCCGGATTAATATCGTTAATAGCTGAACGAATCAACTGCATATCAGTTTCTGGATAAATATAAACCTGTGAGTTGTCCACTATTAGGCGATCAGCTCGCATTTTAATTTGATTAGCACTTTCTTCGCCTGAAACATATAATACCTTTTGTTTTCTTTGACTTAATTGTCCTGAAATTTGTAATAGCAGTGTTGATTTACCAATCCCCGGGTCACCACCAATTAAAACTAGTGAACTCGGAACGACACCACCACCCAATACGCGGTTAAATTCTTCAGATTCAGTTTCTATTCTAGGTTCATCTTGTGCTTTTATTTCACCAATTAGTTCTGGCTTGGTATGATTACTATTGCTAGCTGAGTTAAAACTACTAACGCGTGTTTTACTACTAGTACTTTGTACTTTTTCTTCTACAAATGTATTCCACTTTGAACAATTAGGACAACGCCCTAAATATTTTGGTGAAATATATCCACAATCTTGACAAACAAATTGGGTCTTTAATTTTGCCAATTAAATTCCCCCTTATTATTTTCCTGAAGATCCAAAACCACCATTACGTTTTGTTGTGATAGCATCTTCATTGTCTACAGTTAAAAATGGCATAAATATACCTTGTCCTATACGTTCACCTTTTTTTATTTTTCGATCAGTTAAGCCAAAATTCATTAACTGAATATAAATTTCACCTTCATTTTTTTCGTTATTATAATAATCAGCATCAATAACTCCAATTCCATTAGGTAAAATCATATTTCTCTTAAGTGGTCCACTAGAACGATTAGCAATAATCAATACTTCATCAGATTGCATATATGCCTTTATACCTGTAGGCACCAGCAAAGGTTTTATAATTTGGTGAGCTTTTTCCATATTATCATTAGAAATTGATTTTTCATGTTTTAAAGCCCATAAAACTTTTAAAAATCCTAACTTCCAAATTGAAGGCAAGACGAAATCACTTGCACTCTCAAAATCATAACCAGCAGATTGTTGAGTTGCTCTGCGAGGTAAATTAATGTTTTTATCTTTATACTTTGAAACTATTTCAAATCCACGTTTCATAATCCACATCCTAAAATAAATTTTAATAATATCATATGCTATTTTAAAACAAATATCATGCTACATAAATACGTTTTTTTATTTGACAAACACTTATTAAGCATAGAAAATTATAGTAATGGGTTTAAATATATGTTTTAATTATTAAGGATTATACTAAATTAACGAATTTATTTATACTATGTCTAACATTTAATTTATAACACACTCAGAGTATTTAAAATATATAGAGGAGAAATTTATGCTATGGATAAAGAATCAATGAAAAAAATAGCTGGTCAAGAGGCTGTTAAATATATACAAGATGGAATGACCGTTGGTTTAGGCACTGGTTCCACTGTTAAATATCTTTTAGATGCACTGGGTGCAAGAGTTGTAAATGAAAATTTAAGAATAATTGGTGTTCCCACTTCTAACCGTTCAGCTAAAAGAGCTCGCGACTTAGGAATTGAAGTTAGAAGTATTGATGATGTTGACCATATTGATTTAACTATCGATGGAGCAGACCAAATCGACGAAAATTTCCAAGGAATTAAGGGTGGCGGAATTGCTCATTTACGAGAAAAAATTGTTGCAATTAATTCTGATAAAAATTTATGGATCGTTGATGACACCAAAATGGCTAAAAATTTAGGCTCTTTTCCACTTCCCTTAGAAGTTACTCCTTACGGAAGTACACATTTACTAAAAAGATTAGATTCAATGGGATTTAATCCTAAGTTTAGAACTAACGCAAAGGGCCAGCACGTTTTAACACATGCTGATAACTACATTATTGATTTAAATTTAGGATATATTGAACATCCCCATCAACTAGAAAAAGTATTGAACAATATGACTGGGATTGTAGAACACGGTCTATTTTTAGACATTGTTGATGTTGTAATTGCTGGTACTAGTGAAGGTCCAAAAACTTTCAAAGCAAGATAATTTTAATTTTTTTCTAATAAAAAAGCACCTAGTATATCTATACTAAGGTGCTTTTTTGGTTGGTAATATTAGAAATATGATGTACAATATTAAAATAATAAGGGAGGAATTTTCATGGGAAAAAGTATTAGTTTAGATGATGTACAAAAATATCAAAATAATCTTAACGAAAGAAAAGAAGCTAAGGTAATGCAAAGATCCATTAGTAATGATGGAATTTCAAATGCAGCAACCGACTTAAAAGCTCAAGGAAAAATGGATCCCGTATTTTCAGTAGAATTAGATACTGGTGAAGTTGCTAACCAAAAACGTAGTGGCCGTTGTTGGATTTTCGCCGCTTTAAACACAATGAGACACCACTTGGCTGATGTGTTTAACATTAAAGGCGACTTTGAATTATCACAAAGTTATACTTTCTTCTGGGATAAATTTGAAAAATCAAATTGGTTTTTAGAAAATGTTTTAAAAACTGCTGATCAACCTCTTACTTCTAGAAAAGTTGCTTGGTTAATGGAAACACCTCAACAAGATGGTGGTCAATGGGATATGTTGTGTGCCATTGTCAATAAGTATGGAGTAGCACCTAAAGCTGCTATGCCAGAAACTGCCAACAGCAGTGACTCAAGCTCATTAAACGCTGTTTTAAACTTAAAATTAAGAAAAGATGCTTCTATTTTGAGAAAAATGGTTGCAGATAATGAAAATGAATCAGCAATTTCAGCTAAAAAAGATGAAATGCTTAATGAAATCTACCGTATGCTAGTTTATTCTCTAGGTGAACCAGTTAAGGAATTTAATTTTGAATATCGTGATAAAGATAAAAACTATCACATTGACAAAAATTTAACTCCAAAATCATTCTTTGATAAATACGTTAATGTTAATTTAGATGACTATGTTTCAATTATCAACTCACCTACCGATGACAAACCATACAACAAGACATACACTGTCGAAATGTTAGGAAATGTTGTCGATGGCAGACAAGTAAAACATTTAAACTTAGACATTGATGAATTTACTAAATTAGCAGTTAAACAACTTGAAAACGGTGAAAGTGTTTGGTTTGGTAGCGATGTTGTCCAAAAATCAGATCGCAAAAACGGTATCTTAGATGATAACTTATTTGTGGAAGATGAACTATTTGACGTAGATTTATCATTAACTAAAGCTGAACAACTTGACTATGGTCAAAGTGTTATGGACCACGCTATGGTATTAACTGGTGTGGACATTGTTGATGGTCAACCAACTAAATGGAAAGTTGAAAACAGTTGGGGTAACAAAGTTGGTACTAAAGGATATTTTGTAATGAGTCATTCATGGTTTAAGAAATTTGCATACCAAGTTGTTATCAATAAAAAATATTTATCAGATGCTCTACAAAAGGCACAAAGCGAAAAGCCAGTCGTTTTAGACCCTTGGGATCCAATGGGAACTTTGGCATTTAACGAAAAATAATTTATAATTGTATCTGTAGTTTATCAAGCAGTAAAAAGCGTGGATTAATATCCACGCTTTTTTACTTTGCTATATTATTTTTTTATCTATTATCTCCATTCGACTATTCAATGTATAAATTATAGGTTGAGCATTAGGTACTTCAACTGCATTAAGTTCATCATCAGAAATTTTTTCTAAAAATTTAATTAAAACTCGTAAAGTAGATCCATGAGCTACTACTAACTGATTCTTATTATTGATTAGATTAGGAGCTATATAATTAACCCAATATGGAATTAACCTTTTATAGGCCATTGATAAGCTTTCGCCTAACGGTTCTAATATCCCACAGTTACAATAATTAAAAATAGCATCTGAAGGATTCAATAGTGGTGGTAAACCATAAAAACCTCGTCGCCAAGTATTAAACTTTTCAATACCGTATTTTTCTTTTATTAATTGTTTATTTTTACCACGTAAGGCTCCATAATGTCTTTCATTTAAACGCCATGACTTGTGCTCATCAATATATAATTGATTAATTTCTTCCAAAACAATATTAGCTGTCTTAATTGCTCTTAGTAAAAGCGATGTGTGCACATCTGAAAAATGTAAATTTTCAGAAAATAATTTCTGCCCAGCTAAGTGAGCTTGTTCTTCTCCAGCATTAGTTAAAGGAACATCATTCCAACCAGTAAATATATTATTTTTATTAGCCAAACTTTGTCCATGACGCATAATAACTAGCTTAACCAACTTATCATCTTCTTTAATTGTTTTTATGCCTTCATTCCAGAATTTTTAGTTTCAATTTGATTACCAACAAAAGTAATTACAGAACCAATTAGAATTATAATTATTCCAATGATTGTATTTAAAGTAATATGCTCACCAATCAATATCATAGCTAAAATGGGGGCCAATCCTGGTTTAATGAAAAATACTAATGATGCCATTGAAACTCCAGACAGGTCCATAGCTAAGAAATAAAAAGCAAATCCCCCACCTGTGACACATACACTAACAAAAAATAGAATCCAAAAATAATTCAAATTAACATTTTGTATTATGGGCATACTAGCAAAATCTTTCAACCAATTAATTGAAGCCATTTTATTGGATATAAATGGAACATGTGACAATGAAATTAGTATAAGTAGTTCAATTGAACCTATTAGAAAAGTATAACAAGTCATTTTTAAGCCACTATATCCTGTCACGAAAGAACCCCATCTAGTAACAATACTATAAAGTCCAAACGTTATCGCTGAACCAATTGCCAATGAAAGTCCTAACGGATTAGTTAAATTAACCGGATTAACAATTACTAGCAAACCAATAACCGATACAACAAGTGATATAAAACTAACTCTAGTAATCTTTTCTCTTAGAATTAAAAGTGCAAATAAAATAGCAAAAATAGGATTGCAGCTAAACAACACCGCTACGGTAGATGCCTTATCATACACGACTGCAAATTGAAAAAGCGTCATACTTACAACAACACATAAAAATCCAGTTAACATAAAAATTAGTATATTCTTTATCTTAAAGCCAATTTTAGCATGATCACTAAGGGTAAATGGAATTAAGACTAATCCACCTATAAAAAAACGAATTAAATTTAACTGAATGGGATTGAAAGCACCACCTGCACTTTTAAGTGCTATTTCCATAGAACTAAACATAAAGGTTGAAATTATTATGTATAAAAAAGTTTTTCGCAAAATAAAAAATCTCCTTTTCCAAATAAAATTGTGCAAAAATAATAAAAAAATGATAATATAGTGTATCTGAAAGCTACTAAATATTTGTTATAATTAAAAAAAGAATAAATAATATTATTTTTTATTGATATATAATAATAAAGTTAGTAGCATTTGAATTATAACATAACGTACTTTACTGTTATTATTGTATTAAAGTACATACAATATATAAATAAGAACGAGGAATGTATATGCAAAATCAAAATAATGATAAGAATAATATAACTAAGCGAAGTAATTCCACACACTATAAGAAACGTAACCATAAAGCATTATGGATTATATTTTTTATTGTACTAGCTGCAATTGTATTTGGATTGTTCAAAGGTTATGGTGCTTATCAAAAAGCTGAAAAAACTTTTAACAAAGCCTATGAAGCTGGAGATACAAATAAACTTAGAAATGTTTCAAATGTTATATCTCAAAACAAGCCTCTATCAATCTTATTGCTAGGAACTGATACTGGAGCTTTAGGAAGACATGATACTGGTAGAACTGATACTTTAATTTTAGCGACTGTAAATCCTAAAAAAGAAACTATTCATTTAACTAGTATTCCTAGAGATACTAAAGTAACTGTTCCTGGTGATTCTCAACCATATGAAAAAATCAATGCTGCTTATACAATTGGAGGGCCATCATCAGCTGTACAAACTGTACAAAACTTATTAAACGTCCCTATTGATTTCTATGCAATTGTAAACATGGGTGGTTTAGAAAAAATGGTTAATGCTGTTGGTGGTGTCGAGGTTAATCCTAAGTTAACTTTCCATTATGGAGCTGCAAATGTGGTTAAAGGACAAAAAGTATTATTAAATGGAAAACAAGCTTTAGATTATTCTCGTATGCGCCACGATGATCCTTTGGGAGATTATGGACGCCAAGCGCGTCAAAGAGAAGTTCTTCAAAAACTAGTTATGAAGGGTATGAATATTTCTTCATTACCAAGATATAAAGAAATATTGAATTCTATTTCTGGAAATCTAAAAACTGATATGAAATTCAATGACATGTTAGCTATTAGAGAACGTTATGGAAACGCTACACATCATATCAAATCAGAAACGCTACAAGGACAAAATGCTGTTTTTGATGGAATTGATTATGAAGTTCCTTCAGATGATGAATTACTAAAAATAACCAATAACATTAGAGGTAGTTTAGGACTAAACACATTCAGTTCATTATCAGAAGCTCAAAATCAAACCGATGATAATGGAAATGGTAGTAATAATGGTTCTTCTTCAACCAATTCTAATGGATATAGCTCTTCTAATGCTTATAGCAGTCAAAATGCATATTAAAAAAACAGCCTAAGTAGTTATATCAGCTACTTAGGCTGTTTTTTATTGATTATAGTTAAAATAAAAAAGACTTCTAAAACATTAGTTTTAGAAGTCTTTTTTATGCGGCCAAGAAGATTCGAACTTCCACCGAGATAATTCCCGACAAGATCCTTAATCTTGCGCGTCTGCCAATTCCGCCATAGCCGCATTACGTACTGTAATTATATAATAACAAATTTAATTTGTATTGGCAATAATATAATTATTAATTTATTCGCCTCTCACCTGAGCACCATCGCTAGCAACATCTATAATTCTTAAACTACCTTGAAAATCTTGATCACTTAAAGCATCTCTAATTTGATTAAGTTCAGATTCTGTACCTAAAGTAACGACTGTAGAGCCAAAGCCACTAAGGTAAGTACTGTGTACTCCTACCCGATGTGCAATCTTTCTAATTAAGTTTAGGCTATTTCCATCATCTGATGAAATGTATTTGTAAAAGTGATCCAATTCCATCATAGATGTAGCCTTACTCCATTCATTTGACATAATTGCAGCTACGAAAACATTTGAAAAGCTGCTGGCATTTACAGCATCTCTATAGCTAATTTTGTCATCGTTATGGGATAATTGTTCATAAACGTCACTATTTTTAATGGAAATCAAGGCTTTAATATTTTTAGGAATTGTAGTTTTTACCGTTGTGGCTAAATTGCCATCAAAAGTAGAAATAGTTAAATCACCTAAAATAGCTGAAGCAATATTATTAGAATGTTTTTCCATACGAGAGCCTATGTTTATTTGCTCATCTAATGATAAGTTCATTTTACCTAAAGCATTAGCAATTTTTATTCCGGCAACAATCGCTGTTGTACTTGATCCTAAACCATGCATTACTGGTATATCTGACATAACAGTTAATTGATGTGGTTTTATATTATGATTTACTTTTAAAATAGTTTTTACAATCAAATTATTTTCATCATGTGGAATATTTTCACCTAAAGCATGATTAACTCGCCACTCACTAGTGGGTTCTTCAACAATAACGGTATAATATAATTTCAAAGCAATTCCAATTGAATTAACTCCTGGACCTAAATTGGCCGAAGTAGCTGGAATGCGAACAATAATCTTGCCCAATTTTTTCATCTCCATTTGTCATGATAATTTTATATTACCGTGGCATTTACTACATACATATTTTAAAGAATTAATCTTTCTATGTCTAATATAAACACAACCACATTTTTGACAAACATATTTTAAATTTTTTTGACGTTCTAAGATGGGTACATATCGGATACCTTCTACTTGGTTCAATAAATCAATAAACTTTTTGGTATTATGACGTCCTGAATATCCTAAAAGGTGTAAGTGGTAATGGCATAGTTCATGTTTAATAACCCCTAATAATATATCATAAGAATACTTTTCTAAAATTTTTGGGTTTATATCAATACAATGTGATTTTAAATTATATCTACCTCCAGTAGTCTTAAGTCGATAATTAAAAAAAGCTTTATGTAAAAATTTTCTATCAAAATACTTTATAGATATTTTTTTTACAAGTTCATTAAGCTGCTCATCAGTCATGCAATCATTTCTTTCATAGTTATTTAAATAAATTACGTAAAATAAGACTATAAAAATGAAAAATGCAAGCAATAAAATTGCTTGCATCAAACGATTATTTCCAAAAATCGTCGTAAATATTGATTGGTAAATGACGTTTATGCTCAGTTTTAATATACCAATTTTCTATTTTCTCTGCTGAATCATTAGCTATTTCTCTACCCTCTAGGTAATTATCAATGTCATCATAAGTAACACCAAGAGCTACTTCATCTGGTAAAGCTGGTCTATCATCTTCTAAATCAGCTGTAGGAGTCTTTTGATAAAGATGTTTAGGTGCATTTAACACTTCCAGCATTTCCTTGCCTTGACGTTTATCTAAACGCCAAATTGGGGTAATATCAGCTGCACCATCACCATACTTGGTATAAAAACCTGTAATAGCTTCAGCAGCATGATCAGTACCTAAAACAGCCCCTTTTTCTTCACCTGCTACTGCATATTGAACTATCATACGTTCACGAGCTTTTATATTCCCTTTGTTGAAATCAGAAATATTTTCACCAGCTACTTCTAAAGCTTTAACAGCAGCATCAGCCATCGGTTTAATGTCAACTCTTAAAACTTTATCAGCTTGCATAAATGAAATGGCATCCATGGCATCTGATTCATCTGCTTGAGTTCCATAAGGTAAACGTACAGCAATAAATTTATAATCATTATCGCCAGTTTCATCCCTTAATTCTTGAATTGCCATTTGTGATAATTTTCCAACTAAAGTTGAATCTTGTCCCCCAGAAATGCCTAGCACTAAAGATTTTAAAAAGCTATTTTTCTTAAGATAACTTTTTAAAAAATCAATACTATTGCGAATTTCAGTTTTTGCATCTATTTCTGGTTTAACTTTTAGAGTTTCAATAATTTCTTTTTGTAATTTACGCATTTTAATCATCTCTTTAATAATCCAAATTTTGAATAAATTTATGCACTTTTTTAATGATAGCCATTTTGTTATCCCAACATTTTTGAGATAAATCGACTGGATAATCTTGTGGATTTAATTCACGCTTGTACTCTGGCCACAATGAAGCTAATGCATTAGCTGAATACTTTTTAATTTCAGATAATTGTGGCTGTTGGTATACTAATTTTCCGTTTTCAAAAATATCTTTCAATAACGGTTTAGCTTCAAAATCAGTAATAGTTTTGTTGATATAAGTAAATTGTGGATGGAACATGTATATACTATCTTGATTTTGTGGATTTTCATCACTTAAGGCAATATAATCGCCTTCAGATTTTCCATCTGCACTTTCAGTAATACGCCAAACTTGCTTTTTACCAGGAGTAGATACTTTTTCAGCGTTGTTAGATATTTTGATGGTATCAATCATTTGACCGTCTTTATTTTCCACAGAAACCATCTTATATACAGCTCCTAAAGCTGGTTGGTCAAATGCTGTAATGACTTGAGTTCCGACGCCCCATACGTCAATTTTAGCGTCCTGCATTTTCAAACTAGTAATTGTTTTTTCATCTAAATCATTAGAAGCAATTATTTTAGCATCTTTATATCCTGCATTATCTAGCATTTCTCTAACTCGTTTAGATAAGTATGCCATATCACCAGAATCAATTCTAACTCCTGCAAAATGGATTTTATCACCCATCTCATTTGCAACTTTAATGGCACTCGGTACGCCACTTTTAATAGTGTCGTAAGTATCAACTAAAAAAACACACTCCTTATGTGTTTCTGCATAAGCTTTAAACGCATCATAGTCATCCCCATACAATTCTACTAATGAATGCGCATGCGTTCCACTAATTGGAATGCCAAACTTTTTACCAGCTAATACATTTGAAGTTGAATCAAATCCACCAATGTAAGCTGCACGAGTTCCCCAAATAGCAGCTGATGTTTCTTGGGCACGACGACTACCAAATTCCAAGAGTGGGTCATTATTAGCAGCCATTCTAATTCTAGAAGCCTTAGTTGCAATTAGAGTTTGATAATTAACCATATTAAGTAATGCTGTCTCAATCAATTGACATTCGGCAACAGTCCCTTCAATTTGCATAATAGGCTCGTTATTAAAAACTAACTCTCCTTCTAAAGCCGACTTAATATTTCCATTAAAAGTAAAATCATGCAAATATTGCAAAAATTTTTCTGAATAGTTACCAGTTGAACGCAAAAATTCAATATCTTCATCTGTAAAATTAAGATTTTGAACATAATTAATAACTCGTTCTAAACCGGCAAATATTGCGTAACCATTTTCAAAAGGCATTTTTCTAAAAAACATTTCAAAAACCGCACGCCTATTTTGAATTCCCTTTTCAAAATAAGTTTGCATCATATTAATTTCATAAGCATCAGTATGCATTGTTAAATTATCACAGTTAGACGAACTCAAGATAATTAATTCCTCCTAATGTATCGCTTTTTATTGTCTTTTATTTTATCATTAATTAAATAAATAATCATATTGAAAGGAAATAAAATGAGTAATACAAGTAAGATTTTAGGAATCGATTTCTACAATAATTCTTTTAATAATTTCTGTAAAGAAATAGAAATTAAAGCTAGTAACAGACAAAACACTTTTATAGTAACTGCTAATCCTGAAATAGCTCTTAATGCTTATCAAGATGAGTCGTTTTTAGAAATAGTAAAGCAAGCTGATTTTGTAGTTCCAGATGGTATCGGAATTGTGAAAGGTGCTAAAATGTTAGATCTTCCCATGAAAGAAAGAATATCTGGATATGATATCTTTTTGCATATGCTTGATTGGGGCAACAAAAATCACAAGTCAGCTTACTTTGTTGGCGCTAAACCAGCAATAATGAGCAAAATGAAAGATGTCATTAAAAAAACTTATCCTAATTTAAAAATAGCTGGAATTCAAGATGGCTATTTTAAAGATGAACTCAAAGTAGCTAAGTCAATTCAAAAATCAAATTCAGATATGGTATTCATAGCACTTGGATCTCCTAAGCAAGAATATTTTATTAATAAATATAGAGAAGTTAATAATGGTATATGGATTGGACTAGGTGGAAGTTTTGATGTTTTATCAGGAGAAGTTAAGCGAGCACCTCAGTTTTGGATAAATCACCATATAGAATGGCTATATAGATTAATTAAACAACCCAGCCGTATTGGTAGAATGATAGCTATCCCTAAATTTTTGAGATTAATTAAAAAACAAAAAAGATTGTAATTTATAAATTACAATCTTTTTTATTTTTCTAGATAAAATTCAAATCGCTCACTAACATATTGAGTTCTAACATATTCAAATGGTTGATTATTATGAAAAGAAGTTACCTGTCTAAGTAATAAAATGGGATCGCCCTTTTTAATATCTAAATAATCAGAAATCTGTTCAGACGCTAATTTAGCTGACACCGTTTGTTTAGCTTTAATAGGCACTAAACTCTTCTTTTGTTCCAAAGCCCCATATAAAGAACTAGTAACATCTTTTTTACTTAATCCTCTAATAAACTTACTAGGAATCGTTGCAACTTCAAAACATATTGGAATATCGTCACCATAACGAATTCTTTCCATTCTAAGAACTTTATCGTCTTGATTTATTTTTAATTTTTCCATCTCGCTTAAAGAAGGTTCAAGCGTATGATATGAAATAGTTTTACTAGATGGATTTTTACCTTGACTAATCATTATATCAGTAAAGCTAGTAATGCCAGACATCTTTTCTTGAACTTTTTGATTAGATACAAATGTACCTGAACCCACACGTTGTTCTAAAATGCCTTCATCTACTAATGTTTGGATAGCTTGACGTAATGTCATTCTACTAACTCCAAACTTAACAGCGAGCTTTCTTTCAGATGGAAGACGACTGCCAACATTCCATTCACCATTTTCAACTTTTTTTCTGATTGAATTGTGTATTTTAATATAAATTGGCACACCCATTGAAAAGCTCCTTAACTGAAATTAATCATCTTTAATTATAGAATCTATTCCCTTAGTTATAGATTTTTGAAAACCATGTTCTTCCATGGAAAGAAGTCCTTTAATAGTGTCTCCACCAGGTGAACAAACATCATCAATTAAACTATATGGAGTTTCATCTGATTCCATAACCATTTTAGAAGAACCTAAAACAGCTTTAGCCGCTATTTTAGTAGCTTGGTCTTTAGTTAAACCATATTTTACTCCTACTCTGCTTAAAGAATCAACAAATAAATAAGCATATGCTGGGGTACAACCACCCAAAATACCTGCAATATCAAAATTAGTTTCAGGTAATTCTAAAGAACTTCCAAAACTATTCAAAATTTCAATACTTTTATCTCTTAAATCGCCAGATAAGTTTTTATTATTTTTGTAAACTGTTAAGCCTTCACAAATTGAAGAATTGATATTAGGCAAAGTTCTTAAAATTGGTTGATCATAACTAGTAAGTTCTTCCAATCTATCAATTGTTAATCCAGAAACAATTGAAATCAAAACTTTATCATTGCTAAGATGTTCTCTAACTTCCGATAAAATATCTTGTACAGCATTAGGAGTGACAGCTAGAAATACAAAATCACTTTTATCTACAACTTCAACATTATTATCAACTGATGTTAAATTATATTCATTTGCAAATTTTTCATATTTTTGCTTATTTCTACTGTGAACAAATATATTCTTACTATCAAAAGATTTTGAAGCAACCATACCCTTTATAATTGCTTTAGCCATGTTACCAACGCCAATAAAACCTATATTCATAATAACATCTCCATAAATTTTGTTAATAAAAAAGCTGATTAACTGTAAACAATTAATCAGCTTTTATTTAGTTGGGCTAGCTGGGTTCGAACCAGCGCATGACAGGATCAAAACCTGTTGCCTTACCACTTGGCCATAGCCCAATAATAATGGAGGGGAGTGGATTCGAACCACCGAACCCGAAGGAGCGGATTTACAGTCCGCCGCGTTTAGCCAGACTTCGCTACCCCTCCGAAATAATTCATAATTATAACGAATTAACAATTAAATATTATACATATCAAATTGTTTTTTGTCAAGAAGTTTTTTTAATTAATTTATTTACTTGAATTAACTAACAACCAATCAACAAATAATATAATATAATATAATTAATAGATTGTCAACATTTTTTTATAATTATAAATTATTTTTTTTATTAATTTACACCTTTCATTAAACGTTTAACTGGTTTAACAAATAAAATTAAAATTAATCCAAATACAATTGCAAACAATCCAACAAACGCAAAATATTTAACTTCATTACCAGTATAATATTTTACGATTTGAGAGTTAATAGCTTGAGCAGCTGCATCTGCTAAAAACCACATACTCATCATTTGAGATGAGAAAGCTTTAGGTGCCAATTTAGTGGTTACAGAAAGTCCAATTGGAGAAATTAACATCTCAGCAATTTCAATGATTGCCCAACTACCTATTAACCAAAAAGGACTAACTTTACTAGTTCCAAACAATGAAACTGGTATTACCATAAATAAGTAAGATAGACCTGATATGATCATACCCATTACAAATTTTGAAGGTGAACTAGGTTGAGAATCTTTTAACTTATTCCATATAAACGCAAAAATTGGTGTGTATATCATTATAAATAAAGGATTCAAGGATTGATACCAAGAAGGCAAAATATTAATATGAAAAATGCTTTTGCTTTGTAGTCCAATAAACAATGAACTCAATACTAAAACTATAAAAGGTATAGATAAACTTAAATTAAAAACTTTTTTATTCTGAACTCGTTTATTTCCATAAACATAGCCAATTAAAATCATAACTGCAAGAACTAACAAAATAGATATAATTAAACCTTTGCTTAAGAAAATATCATTTTTTGTTTGTGTTCCAGCAAACATTGCAAGAACAACAGCACCCTGTTCTTCTATGGCCCAAAAAACTACTGCAGCTATAAATAATGGTATGTATGCCCAAACTCTAGATTTTTCAACACTATTTACCTTACTACTTGTTAACATGGTAATGAAGTAAACTATAGGTGTTAAAATAGCAATTATACTTAGTAAGGTTATAAAATTATCAATATTAAGTGATCCCATCACAAACATTAAACCTAATACTAATCCAAAACCAAATAGTCCAATTAAGCATCTAATAAACAATTTTTTTAAATCACTAGGCTCTAAAGGATTACTTGGATACATACTATCAGCACTTAATGTTTTTTTACCTTCAACATAATATTGAACTAAGCCAAAAAACATGCCAACCGCAGCTAATGAAAATCCTAAATGAAAATTAACTTGTAAACCTAGACTTCCTACTAACCAAGGCGAAACTAAAGATCCTAAGTTAATTCCAAACACAAAGATAGTGAAACCAGAATCTCTTCGTCGATCGGTTTTAGAATATAAATCACCCACCATATCTGAAACATTAGGCTTTAATAAACCAGTACCAAAAGTTATAAGTACTATCGACATAAACAGTGTAATTCCACCCATTGGAATTGATAATGCTATATGCCCTAACATTATCAAGATTCCTCCATAGAAAACAGTTTTTCTACTTCCAAAAATTCTATCACTTAAATAACCACCAAAAACGGAAGATAAATAAACTAAAGAACCATATATTGACATAATAGATAATGCGTTGGCTTGACTAAATCCTAGTCCACCATCTTTAATAGAATAATACATATAGTAAATGAGAATGGCTCTCATTCCATAATAACTAAATCTTTCCCACATTTCTGTGAAAAATAAAGTAGATAGACCCTGTGGTTGACCAAAGAATGAGCTATCCATTTTTTTAGAATCTTTACCCAAACAAATTTCCTCCAAACAATAATCATTTTAATACAATTACATTATGATTATACGCTCATTTTAATTTGTTATCAATTTGATAATAAATAGATTAAAATAAAAGCACTCATATTAAAAATATGAGTGCTTTTATAATTTATGCCGGCTGCAGGACTTGAACCTGTGACCCTCGGTTTACGATACCGATGCTCTACCAACTGAGCTAAGCCGGCAATTGAATACTATAAAAGTGCTAACTTATACAAGTCAGCACTTTTATAAACATAACTCCGGCAGGCGGGCTCGAACCGTCGACAACCTGATTAACAGTCAGGTGCTCTACCAACTGAGCTATGCCGGAA
>NZ_BPLL01000013.1 GCF_019656235.1 Apilactobacillus xinyiensis
TTAGTTGAATATTTTGACATAAAAAAACCGCCTTAAAAAATTAGATATTATGTCTAACTTTTTTAAGGCGGTACAATGGTTGGGAGTTTTTTTTGTATCCTAAAGCAGTTATAATTGAGTTAAATTTATATTAAAAGGTGATGAAAAAATGTTAAAAAGAAAAGAACTTAGCTTAAGTTCAATTTTTGTGTATTCATTATTGCTGAATGCAGGCTCTTCTTTTATGTGGCCACTAGTAACTATGTACATAAATGACTATTTACATAAATCTTTAATGGTTTCGGGATTCACATTATTAATGATGTCGCTCTGTATGATATTAGGTAACTATTTAGGAGGGTATCTTTTCGATAGATGGTCGGCTTATAAAACTTCTATGATAGGAATTTCAGTTTCTTCAATCGCAATTGTTTTATTGATATTTTTTCATGGATGGCCTATTTTTACCTTTTTATTAATGTTTTTAGGGCTTGGTGATGGAATGAACCTTACATTATTGAACTCATATGCAACTAAAGTTACTTCTAAAAGTTCTCGATATGTTTTTAATCTTTTATATATTGGTTTGAATTTAGGAGTGGTTATTGGAACTGCAATGGTTGGATACTTATTAAAATTTGGTGTGCATACCGTTTTTATTACGGCTAGTTTTTTCTATGTAGTACTTTGGCTTATGACTTTATTGAAATTTGATGTAGATTTTAGCGAAAATACTAATTCTTTAGCGTCAAATGCAGTTAAACCTAATAAACAATTAACAACTAATCATAATAAATCGATTATCTATAGTATTTGTTTGATGGTATTTTTCATTTATCTAAGTTATACGCTATGGGAAAGTGTCATGTCAGTTCATATGGTAAATATGGGGATTTCTTTTGAAAAATATTCAACTTTATGGACGATTAATGGTTTAATAATTGTTTTAGGTCAACCAATTGTTAATCATTTAGGGCGTAGATTTAATATGCAAAAGCAAATTTTTCTTGGAGTTTTTATCTTTGGAATTTCCTTTATTTTATTACTTTTAACCAAAAGCTATGTTAGTTTTGTCGCAGTCATGGTTATATTAACTGTAGGTGAAATAATGGGATTACCAGATGTTCCAGCTTGGATTGATAATCTTTCTAGTCCTATTGAAAAAGGGAAGTATCAAGGTTTCTTTAACTCATTTATGTCTTTTGGTAGAGCTTTAAGCCCACTATATGGAGGATTATTTGTTGAATATCTTGGCTATAATAGCCTTTTTATAATATCAACGGTCTTTATTTTAGGTTCGTTAATATATGTTATGCATAAAAATAAAAAAGCAGTCTCTTAATGGAGACTGCTTTTTTTATTAATACTTTGAAGCCTCATTTATTAGTGCTTCATAAACCCTAGTTACATCTCGACTAGTTCCCCTTAATTCGAAGTCAGCTACTAAATCACAATTGAAAGCTTTAGCATATCTACGTGCCGTTAAACAATATTGTTCATTGAAATTTCGATTTCCAGATCCTACTACACCAATGCATTTTCTAGCATTGTTATTGTAATGTATATATTCTCCTAAGACATTGGTCATTAACTCTTTCACACCATTATCAATACCATTACCACCATCTAAATAAGTAGGAACGAAAGCAAAGAAATTATCCGTTTCGTTACTAAAATCCGTTTGTTCTGAAATTTCTTTAGCATTTATGACAGGTTTTTGCTCGTCTTGATCGTGCTCGTTTTTAGCATATTTAGAGAGATTTTTGATAAAGTTTTTAGTATTACCTTCAATTGAGATATATAAAACATTAATTTTTTCCATAATATCCACTCCTTTTACCTAATATAAAAAACAAAAGTCACTTTGACGTGACTTTTGTTTTTTTCTATTTTTTAGTTATGTTATCTTGATCAACATTAACTTCAAACCAATTAATGAATGAATTTTCAAAATCAATTACTTTAAAGGTGAATTGATTAATTTTGAATGAGTCACCAGTTCGGATATCATTATTTTTATCTATAACGTATCCAGCTAAAGTAACACTATCTGACTTATTAAATTCTTTAATATCGGTGTGGAAATATCTTTCAAAATCATGAGTTGTCATTTTACCACTAACTTGGTATGTACCTTTAGGTTGTTTAAAGATGTACTCATTAGTAGCAGGGTCAATTTCATCACGAACAGTACCAAATAACTCTTCATAGATATCTTTATCTGTAATAATACCAGATGTACCACCATACTCATCCACAACTACGACCATTGGGGTGCGATGTTCAATCATTTCTTGTAAAACTTCAGTTATTTTCATTGTTTCTGGTACAGTGATAATGTCACGAAGTAATTTATCAATACCAATTGATGAATCCACACGTGATTGTCGAACAACATCATAGTTATAGATATAACCTAATATTTTATCCTTATCGTTGTCCGCTACAACTGGAATTCGACTGAACTTAGTTTGAAGATACTGAGTCACTGCATCTTTGACCTTAGTTGTTATATCAATAACATTTAACTGAGTTCGATCAATCATAATGTCTTTGGCAACTTTATCGTTAAATTCAAAAGCACGTTGCATATATAAGTAATCATATTTTTCTAAAGCACCGGATTTTACAGCGTCTTTTGAAATACTTAAAATTTCAGATTGTGACATTGCTTCATCACTTTCATCTGCCATTTTAATACCGAATAATTTAACCACTCCCGCAGCTGAAACGTTAATCAACCAAACTCCGGGGTAAAATAGGATGTGGAAATAGTGTAGAGGACTTGCGACAAATCCTAAAACTTTTCGTGGAATAGCAATACTTATATTTTTAGGTACAACTTCCGTGAATACAACTTCTAAGTAAGTCAAAATGAAGACACCCACAACACTACCAATGGCATGTGCTGTACCGGGGTTAATAAGCTTAGAGTCAATTTCTAAAATGTGGAATAACGCATCTACGAATAAAGATTCACCAATCCAACCCATTAAAATACCACACAATGATAAACCTACCTGCGTTGTTGATAAATAATCATTTAAGTTTGTAACCATGTGCATTTCACGGGCTAACTTTTTAGTCTTACCCTTGTTCTCGACTTCTTCTTCTAGCATACTATATCTGGTTTGTACTAAGGCAAACTCACAAGCCACGAAAAAAGCAGCAAAGAAGAATGAAACTAAAATTACGATAATTTGTAAAAATACCGCGCCACTATCCAACAGAACATTCCTCATTTCATAAAAATATTATAATAATTTCTTTCCTTAATATTATACAGCGGAATTGTAATTTTTTTAAGTCTTAGCGAAACAAACTAGCCTGCTAATTGCTTAACGAACTGTTATGTTAGTGATAGTCTATAATTGTATTCAAAATTCAATTAAAAGGAAGTACAGTTTCATCATGGCTACAAAAACTAAAGAAGATAATAGAACTCAAGACGAAATCAGAGAAGCTCAAATTAAATATTCTGACGAAGATATTAATCGCGGAATTGATTTAATTCAAAAAAAGGGTTTCATCACTAGAAAAGATTTCGAATCTATGCAAGATGACGTTTGGGCCAGAGGATTTGAAAAACATTTAGATAAAAAATTCCAAGATATGGAAGATGTAGATCCTTATTTATACATTGAAAGATTTGATTTCAAGGGTGGTAAATTAGACGATATTATATTCGATATGGATAAAGTTACTACACGTGAAGATGCTTTAAAGACATTATCACGAGAATTAGGCGAAGGTATCGTTAGATAAAAATTTCATAATTTGGGATGTAGTTGATTACTACATCCCTTTTTTATTAAGGGGATGTTTAGATGCAAAGATGTGCTTGGGTTGATTTAAATGACGAGCAGATGATTTTATATCATGATAGTGAATGGGGTAAGCCAGTAAAAGCTGATGATAAATTATTTGAAATTATGAGTTTAGAATTAATGCAATCGGGTTTAAGTTGGAAAACAATTTTGCACAAAAGACAAGCCTTTAGAGCTGCTTTTTCTAATTTTCAAATTAATCGAGTTAAATTAATGGGTAAGGACTTAAATAATCTTTTAGAGAATAAGCAAATAGTTCGTAATCGTTTGAAAATCAAAGCAGTAATTAACAATGCAAAAGTTATTTATAATATGCAAACTAATAATCTTAGCTTTTATGATTATTTGAATCGAATTTTTAACAAACATATGATTATAGATGATATTGATACTACTTCCATTAAAATTTCAAAAATAATGAAAAAAGATGGTTTTAAATTTATTGGTCCGGTGATGATACGCTCATTCATGCAATCCATCGGAGTAATTAAGGAACATGATGAAAATTGTGATTTTAAATAAAAATATATTTGCACTTTAATTATTTTTAAGTTTTTCTCGTTATAATTAGAAATATTATTTTAAATATTTTGAGGTTGGAGGAGGAAAAGGATGAAAGACTTAAATATTTTAATTGTAGAAGACGATGAAGCATTAGCTGACAGCTTAAATCAATTTTTGAGTGAACTTGGGAACACACAAGTTGCATATGATGGTTTTGAAGGTAAGATGATGGGGCAAGAAGGAATCTATGATATTGCCGTTTTAGATTTAATGTTACCTGAAATAAGTGGGTATGATATTTTAAAAAGTTGGCGTACCGATGATAAATTAGACATGCCAGTCTTGATTTTGACTGCCAAAGATACCTTATCTGATAAGGTACATGGATTTCAATTGGGTGCAGACGACTATCTTACTAAACCATTTCATCGGGAAGAGTTATTGTTAAGAGTAAAAGCACTTTTAAAAAGATATGGTAGATTAGGCACTAATAATGAACTAACTGTGGGTAACTTTGTAGCTAAATTGAATAACCGTTCAGTAGAATTAGAAAATCAAGAACTAAAATTAAATGGTAAAGAGTATGATTTATTAATTTACTTTTTGCAAAATCCAAACACCATAATTACTAAAGAACAAATTTTTGATCGTTTATGGGGATTTAATTCAGATACAGCTTTAACTGTTGTTGAAGTATATATGAGTAATTTGCGTAAAAAAATCAAAAACATTTCTGATAGTAATCCAATTAAAACTTTGCGTAACGTTGGATATATTTTGGAAAAGGATGATGATTAGTGAAAAAGAATAATCCAGAGAACCAACAGCAATTTAAATTGTTTATTAAAGAGCTTATAACTTTTGCATTTTTATTTTTTACTCTAGGTTTGATTGTTTACTATTTGTTTCAAAATTCAGTTTATGGAAATATTGATGCTGCTATGCGTGAACAAAAAAATAGAATTATTAATAATTCACACCAACTACCCTTACATATTCAAAAGGATAAAGATGGAAGTGTTGCAGGAGTTTTGCCGCCAGAAAGAAATGCATCTTTTCAAACTAATTTAATTGTTTTTGATGAAAACGGTCGAATTTTAAATCAATCTATGTTGGGTGAAAGAAATTTTACGTTACTACGTAACACTACTTTAGATTTATCTAAGTTGAACAAGATTGTAGACTTGCCATTAGCATCGGATGAATTAAGTGCTCACTTTAGATCATTATTAATTAAGGTCCCTAAAAATAATCAGAATGTTTTATATGCTGGTCATTATGTTTTGATTTTACAAAATATTGACGCTGATTTACTGGCCATTAATAGTTTTATTGAGGCATTAATTATTACTTTGATTATTTTTTGGATATTAGCCATTGCTATATCTTATTTCTTATCTAAATCAAGTATGAAACCAATTATAAAATCTTGGTTACGTCAAAGAGACTTTAGTTCTAATGCTGCTCATGAGTTAAGAACCCCCTTAACAGTTATTCAAAATCAAATGGAATATTTATTGACTAAGCCTAAAGATACTGTAATGGATCAAATAAAACCTATTTCCACTTCTTTAGATGAAATTCAACATTTAAAGATTTTGACTAATCGCTTATTAATGCTGGCACGTTCGGATTCCAATATTATTCAAGTTAATTTACAAAATACTCAGTTGAATAGTTGGTTTAATAATATTCTTACACCGTATACTGAAATTGCTAGTAGTCAAAATAAGCAATTGTTAGTAAACGTTAATGCTAGTGGGAATGGAATGTTAGATCAAGATTTGATTAGACAGTTAATGGTTATACTATTAGATAATGCAATTAAATACACTTCTGCTCATGGTGAAATTGAAGTTAGCATTAATAGAGTTAAAGATAGTTTAGATATAAAAGTTTCTGATAATGGAATTGGTATTTCGAATTCAGATAAAGTACACATTTTTGATCGATTTTATCGAACTGATAAATCTAGAAATTCTAAAACAGGTGGGAACGGATTAGGTTTATCAATAGCGCAGTGGATAGTTACTGAGCATAAGGGCAAAATATCAGTGAAAGATAATCATCCAACAGGAACCATTTTTCAAGTTACAATTTCTTTAAAATAAAACGACTCTTTAAAAAATGTTTAAATAATAGTAGTATGGCTTTAATACTAAAAACTGAAAACATAATTTAATGGGAGTTTTTTCATGAAAAAACATAAGTTTCTTTTGTTGTTTGCTATTTGCGCAATGGTATTATTTGGTGTGAAATTAAATGCTCAAGCAGATTCTAACAACGTTTATGATTTATCAGAACATCAGGGAGTGTTTACTAATAGCCAGGTACAAAGTTTAAAGAATGAGGTACCATTTGTTATTTTAAGAGTTCAATATGGTAGTGCATATGCTGATAAAACATTCCAGCAAAATCGTGATTTGTTGAATAAATATGGTATTCCATATGGGGTTTATTCATATAGTATGTATGAAAGTGTACCAGATGCAGCAGATGAAGCTCGCACCTTATACAACCGTGCTCCAAATGCTAAATTTTATGTAAATGATTACGAAACACAGTCAGTTACAGATGGTGATACTAATGATGCTACTAATGCTTGGTTACAAGCTTTACGTCCATTAGTCGGCAATCGTAAAATTTTATTTTACTCATATCAAAGCTTTATGTTGAAATACGCGGCTCAAGCTATTAGTAACTATGATGGATACTGGCTGGCAGCATATCAAACTAATGAACCTAGTCGCGAACATGTTTTATGGCAATATACTGATAAATATTACTCACCGGCCTTAAATCAATACATTGATTCTAGTTTGTTAACAGTTAAAGATAGTAATTGGTTTATCGGCGATAATAATTTTACTCCTAACAATTCTAATAACACTAGTAACCAGTCGAACAATAATTCTGGAAATTCCAATAATAGTTCTAACAGTAGCAATAATAATTCTAATAGTGGTAATAACAGTGAAAATAACCAACAAAACAATAACAACCCAGTTGCTGACAACACTAGTTATTATGCAAAAAGCGGAGTTAAAACGTTATCAAATAATGTTAGCGATAATTTTTATAACCATGTACCTGATGATAATAAGTATAAGGGTTCATCAAAAGTAAAATATCAAGGTTCAAGTTATGCTGGAAAAAATGTAACTTTTAATAGTCAAGCACAGGTAAATGGTAATAATTACTACAGATGTTATTATAACGGTAAATTATTAGGTTGGATTAAGGATAGTTCGTTAGGAATTTACATTAGCTATCAAAAATATTTTAAAAATAAAACTATGAATGTTAATGCTAAAGTTAACTTTTATAATCATGTTAATGGTAGTAAATATAATGATATTTCTATTAAACACTATGGCAAAAATTATGGAAATAAAAAAATGCAAATTGTGTCACGTGCTAAGAAAGATGGTTGGAAGAGCTATTACTATCTTTGTTATTATCGTGGCAAAAATATGGGGTGGATTTATCAATCTGCTTTTAAATAATAAAAAAAGAAATCCTTTTGGATTTCTTTTTTTATTTGTAAGCTATTTTCTTGAATGCTTGACCAATACTGACTATTATATAGTTGTTGATTGATAAAGAAACCAATAAATATATAAGTTAAAGGGGTTTTGATTATGGCTATAGAATTAAGAAATAATATGAATCTATTCAGTCCAATGAATAATTTTACGAGTGATTTTGATGATAATTTCTTCAGTTCATTTGCTGGTAATCAAATGCGAACAGATGTTATTGAAAACAAGGATAACTACGTGGTTACCTCTGAATTACCTGGTTTCAAAAAGGATAATATCCATTTGAATTATCGTGACAACAAGTTAATTATTAAAGCTGATCATGAAGTTAATAAGGACAATAATAATAAGTTTTTACGTATTGAACGTTCTTCAAAGAGTGTAGCTCGTTCTTTCCGTATTCCAAACATTAAAGTAGAAGATATCAAGGCTAGTTATGATGGTGGCATTTTGAGAGTGACACTTCCAAAAGATAGACAAAATAACACATTTGATAACATTGATATTGACTAGTTTTAGGGAGGTATTTTTATGAGAAATGAATTTGTAAATCCAGTACAAAATTTGTTAGATAACGGTTTCTTCAATGATAACAATAATATGAAGACAGATATTATTGATAATGGCGATACTTATGAAGTTAATGCTGAGTTAGCCGGATTTGATAAAAATGACATCCACATGGACTATCGAGATAACACATTAAGTATAAATGCCAAGAAAAATGCTAATCATGATGAAGAGAATAGTAAAGTAGTTTTTAGTGAAATATCTTCAAATGATATTAAGCGTTCGTTCTATTTACCAAATGTGGATATAAAGAAAATACAGGCATCATATGAAGATGGTATTTTAAACGTTGTACTTCCAAAAGTTAACGGTGATAATCAGGGACATAGTATTAGCATCGATTAATCGTAATAAAAAACACCCTTTGAGGGTGTTTTTTTATTTATTTAAATTTTTAACTTGGTTTAAAGAACTCATAATCCAGTCTTTGTAGTTAGTATTTTTAGGCATAGTTTCACTAACTTTAACAATAGTTAATTTGTTTTCGTTAGCTAACTTAATCATGTTTTGCACAGTAGTATCTGAAGTCTGACTATTTACGACTAAAAATGAGATTTTTTTGTGTTTAATGTCATCTTGTAGGTCACGAATATTTTGTGGTGTGGGGTCAATTTCATGTTCAACAGCCTTAGAAAAGCCGGCATCATTAATTGTGTAACCCATATCATTTAGCATGTAATTAAATACAGGTTCAGTCACATCTACTTTATTGTTATGCTTGTGTTGTTGCTTTATTTGTTTTACAGTTTTTTCAATTGGTTTTAAAGATTCAATATATTTTTTAGCGTTGTTTTCGTAAAATTTAGCATTTTTAGCATCTTTTTTACTAAATTGTTTAGCTAAACTGTTTACTAATTTAGGCATAGTTCGATAGTCATACCAAATATGAGCATTATCGTGATCATCTTTTCCCATTAAGTCATTAGAGACGTTAGTAACTTTAGCTGATGAGTTATTGTTTAGCAAACTTTGCATCCATGAATCATAATGAGCACCATTATAAATTACAAAGTCAGCTTTAGCCACTGTTTTTGAATCTTTGGGAGTGGGTTGGAAATCATGTGGATCGGAAGATGGTGAATTAATGATTGAAGTAACATTGCCTTTATCGCCCAGAACAGCTTTAGCTGCTTCACTATAAAAATTAACAGAAGTAACTACATTAATTTTATTTGATTTACTACTTTCTTTATTATTACTACCACAGGCACTTAATAATAATGTAAAAGTTAAAATAGTACCGATAAGATAAACAACTTTACTGAATGATTTTTTCAATTTATTTACGCTCCTAAATATTATTTTTATATTGCAAAAGCAATCATACTTAAAAATATATGAACTGTCAACACATATGTGTGATATAATCATATATTGAAACATTTAAATATATAAATATTTAAGGAGTTATTTAATATGAATACTTTCAAACAAGGTTTAAAAACATTAGGTCGGGCACTAAATGACGAAACTAGAATTAATATATTGTATTATTTAATTCAAAACGGAGATACTAATGTTCAGACTTTAGTGGAACATACTAATAAGAGTCAAACTTCAATCTCACACCATTTAAGAATTTTAACTGATTCAGGATTAGCCAAATTACAAAAACAAGGGCGAAGTCATTATTACTCGATATCTGATAAGCATGTTGAGACGATATTACAAATTTTAAAAGATCATTTTAGCGAATGAAATGTTAATTTTTTCTTAAATATATCTTTAGAAAATATTAATACAATTAAATAGTTCAAAATAATTTGATATGATATTGCTACTAAAATTAAGGAGGAAACATCGAATGGATGACGTTCCGCAGCGCAGTAACTATAAATTTTTGCCGTTCTTTTTAATTGAATAGTTTATTTTTTAGTACCACAATATAAAATGGATACTATTAAATAAAGGAGCTAACGATTAATTTGAATAATTCAAAAGATTTTAAATTAACTTTGAGTGAACTCAAATCTAAGTACAATATAAAAGACATTAACTCTGGTTTAGATTCTAAGCAGGCAAAAGATAGATTAGAACAATACGGAACTAACGAGTTAAAATTCAAGAAGGAATCTAAGTGGAAACTGTTCTTAAGACAGTTTAATAACGTTATTATATACGTCTTGATTTTTTCAGCGATATTAACGTTGTTATTACAACATTTTTCAGATTCGTTTATTATCATTTTGGTAATTTTTATCAATGCATTTATTGGATATTACCAAGAGGCTAACGCATCTAATGCGTTAGAGAAAATAAAAAGTATTTTAGCAACTAATTCAACAGTTTATCGAGATGGACATCGAATAGATATTCCAACCAAAGATGTGGTTGTTGGGGATGTTGTCTTTTTAGAAGCTGGAGATAAAGTTCCTGCTGATATGCGTTTGATAGATACTGATAATGTTAGAATACAAGAATCATCTCTAACTGGAGAATCTGATTCAATTGCAAAAGATACTGCAATTATTAAAGACGATAATCCAGCTTTAGCTGAACAAACAAACATGGCATTTGCCTATACTTCAGTAACCTCCGGAAGTGCTAGTGGAATAGTAGTTTCTACAGGTAAAAACACTGAAATTGGTAGAATTTCTGAAAACATTAGTCAAGCTAAAGATAGTAAAACACCTTTAATGCGTGAGTTAGATGGATTAGGCAAGTGGGTGTCATACGTAATTATTTTTGCGTCAGCACTATTGTTCTTGCTAGGTTTCTTTTTAGAAACTTATTCACTAAGTGTGTTGTCATTATCAGTAGTAGCTATGATTGTAGGTTCAATCCCAGAAGGATTACCTGCTACTACCTCCGTGGTGTTATCTCGTGGAGTTAGTGATATGGCTAAAAATAAAAATACCATCATTAAAAGTTTACCGGCGGTAGAAACTTTAGGCTCAGTTGATGTTATTGCTACTGATAAAACAGGAACGTTAACTAAAAACGAAATGACCATTAAAGACATTATTTTAAGTGACCATGTCTATCAGGTTACTGGAAATGGTTATACTCCTAAGGGTGAAATTACTGAAAATGGCAACAAGGTTCAAATGAATGATACTTTGAAACTATTTTTAGAAGCTGGAAATGAAGCTAATGATGCACAATTAAATCAAGAAAATAATAAATGGGTTTTAAATGGTGAACCTACTGATGGAGCTTTCTTAACTGCTTATACTAAAGCATTGGGAACAGACAACAATAACCGCTATAAAGAAATTGACCTATTGCCATTTGATTCTGATTTTAGATATATTGCTAAATTAGTAGATGATGATAATGGTAAACGAAAACTGTTTATTAAAGGTTCACCTGATAAGTTGCTAGCTTTAGCTCAAAAAGTTGATAAAAACTTTGATATGGATAAGTGGAATCAGCAAGTGGCTGACTTGTCTGAACATGGTAAACGAGTAATTGCTGTAGGTTACCAAGACGTTGATGCTTCCGTTAACGAAATAACTCATAATCAAATAAAACAAGGAATTCATTTACTAGGTTTAGCAGGGATTATTGATCCACCACGTGAAAGTGTTATGAAGGCTCTTCGTGAAATGAATGAGGCTGGAATAGCAGTGAAAATGATTACTGGTGATAATCCAATCACAGCTAAAGCTATTGGTGAACAGCTAGGTTTGGCTCAAAAAATTCATGCAGTAACGGGTGCTGAATTAGATGGCATGAATAAAGCCGGATTTAAAAAAGCAGTTTTAGAAAATCAAGTGTTTGCACGTACAACTCCACAGAATAAATATGACATCATAAAAGCTTTGCAAGATAGCGGCAAGGTAACTGCTATGACTGGAGATGGGATTAATGATGCTCCAGCTTTAAAACGTGCTGATATCGGAGTTGCTATGGGTAACAAAGGAACTGATATTGCTAAAGAATCAGCTGACATGGTGTTAACTGATGATAAATTTGGAACGCTTGCACCAGCTATTAAAGAAGGTCGTCGTATATATGACAATATTAAGAAGAGTATTCAATTCTTATTACCAACTTCTTTTGCTGAGGGATTAATTATTGCTTTTACGATTTTAATGCAAAATGATATGCCATTGCAGCCAACTCAGTTGTTATGGATTAATATGGTCTCAGCTATTACGATTCAATTTGCGTTTATTTTTGAGCCCGGTGAACAGGACTTAATGAAGCAAAAACCTCGTAAAACGAATGGTAGTTTGTTAAATAAATGGGATGGAATCAGAATTTGCTGGTTATCTGCTTTAATGGCTATTTTGGGAATAGTAGCTTTCGAAATGTTAACAGCTAATGGATTTAGTGATGTTTTTGCAAGTACAGTTGTTGTAAATGTGATTGTTTTTGCGAAAATTTTCTATTTATTTAGTATTCGTACTAAACAGGCACTATTCTCTAAAACATTATTCAGCAATCCGCAAGCCTTTATGATCGTCGGAATAATGATTCTGTTACAATTAGCTTTAACTTACATTCCATTTATGCAGGGTGCATTTTATACCACTGGTATTGGCTTTATGGGATGGTCAATTGCAATTGTAGCTGGAGTAATTGTATTAGCATTAGCTGAAGTAGATAAATTTATTTCTAAAAAATTAAAAAAATAATATTTTGATAGGAAAAATTTATACATGAAAAAAATATTTTTGGTACTATTAGTGTTTTTGATTGTTTTACTGGGTTTCTTTATTTTTAAAAATGGTAATGAATACTATCAAAACAGGTATAATGGTGAAGTTGCATATGCTAAAGTACCTGATAAGATACCATCTAAAGAACAGGCTAAAGATTCAAATAATAAAATTGTAAAGGGTGTTTATACTTATAAATACCACTTTAAATTTGTTAATGAAAAGGGCCAAGTGATATCAATGGAACATTATTTATCTGGCGAACATGTAAAACCATTGAAACCGGGTTCGATTGTTAAAGCGGAAGTTAGCAATCAACTGATTGTTAAAGGCCCCAATACAGTAAATATTTCTGATGTTCCAAAACGGATAATTAATAAATTAAACTAATTAAAAAAGCGATTACTCCTAACAGAGTAGTCGCTTTTTTAGTGAACCGTTTTCCAGATTGATACTATTAAAATTAAAATTCCCATAATTAGATGGATTTTTTTATGTCCAAGTAAAATTGCTATATATTCACGAATAATTGCATTGGGTATGAAGAAATAACTAGTTTTGGCTCCAATACCGTTAATGTTTAAACCAGATATTCTAGCATATCCACTGGCGCGATATATATGATAATTATTAGAAACAAAAATTCCATTATTAGGATTAATATTTTTACTTTCAATAATCTTTTTTGAAAATTGCATATTTTGTAAGGTATTTTTAGATTTAGTTTCGGCCATTACTAAGTTTTCCGGAACGCCTTTGCTAAGCACATATTCTCGCATGGCTGTACCTTCGGAGATAGTTTCGTCTTTACCTTGACCACCTGAACAAATTAATACTGGTGCTTTTTGACCACTTTGAATTTGTTGTTGCATAAAATTAATCCCTTTGTTAATTCGAGCTGCTAACAATGGTGATACTTGATTTCCATTTATTAATCCTGATCCTAATACAATAATATAATCTTTGTTTTTCTTTGGTCTATATAGTAGACACATTACAGCGGAACTAATAAAACCAGCAAAACAAAATACAACATAAAAAGTAGATAGTTGAATTAATGAAATGATAAAATCACTAATTTTATTGTTGAATGTATTGTTAATTATATTAACAATAATTGGCGATATTAATATAGCTAACCCGATTATTAAAGTTAACATGTTAGCTAACGAGTGACTTTCTTTACGCCATACGATCCAAGCATTCCATAACCATAAAATCCATTGTAGTGTGTAAATTATGGTCAAAGGAAACATTATTACTATGAAACATATTAGTGAAATTCTAGTTAAAACATCGTTGTTAATAGTTATTACAGTTATAGCCATAGCACTTAAGGTGAAAATTAAACTAAATATAAGTAAAAAACCATTTAGTAAACGTGCTTTATTTTTTGAATAGCTTAAAATTGTTCCAATCCAACTGATTAATGCTATTAATATGAATATTGTTAAAATATTTATCGCTCCTAACTAATTATAGTAAGTATGTTTAATTATAACGACTTTTCAACGAAAATTTATTTGCCTTAATTAAATAGTTATTTTAAAAATTAAAAAATGATGATAAAATGATTAAAAAGTAAAGGGCGATGTTAGTATGAAAATTTTAGTATACAATGTTCGAGAAGATGAAGAGCCTGAGATTAATAGTTGGGCTGAAAAAAATCATGTGGATGTAAAAATTATTTATAAAGAGTTGAATGTCCAAACAGCTGAGTTAGCTGAAGGATACGACGGAATAGCAGTTCAACAATTGAATTCTTTAAAAGATCCGCGAATATACGAAAAATTAAGTAGCTACGGAATCAAACAAATGGCTTTTCGAACTACTGGATACGAAATTGCAAACTTACAAGCAGCTAATGAAAATGGAATTTCAATCACTAATGTACCAGCTTATTCACCACGTTCAGTTAGTGAACTAGTATTAGCTCAAGTGATGTATTTAGTTAGACATTTAGGCTTAATTGAAAATCGACTAGAACATAATAATTTTAAATGGTTTGGCTTACAAGCTAATGAAATTCATAACTTAACAATAGGGATTGTCGGAGCAGGTAAAATTGGTAGCGCAGTTGCAAGAATTTTTAAAGCTTTAGGTGCCAAGGTGATTGCTACAGACCCAGTTTTTAGACCAGAACTATGCGATACTTTAGAATACGTTGATTATGACACTTTATATAAAACTGCTGACGTAGTAACGATGCATACACCTTTAAAATCCGATACTGAGCACATGATTGATGCAAAAGTATTTAAAATGATGAAACCATCAGCATTTTTTATTAATGATTCACGTGGTGGAGTAGTTGCCACTGAAGATTTAATTGCAGCTTTAACTAACAAAGAGATTGCAGGAGCAGCAATTGATACGATAGAAAATGAGGCAGGCATTTTTAATACTGACCTAGGAAACAGTAAACCAAATAATGCCTTTTTAAATGAACTTATGAATATGCCTAATGTAAAAGTTACTCCACATACTGGCTTTTATACGGATGCTGCGGTTAAAAATATGGTTGATATTGCATTAGATGAAACGCTTAGAGTTTTAAAGGGTGAACAGCCTTTAAACAAGGTTAATTAAAATGGGGGAAGAGAATTATTATCATTCCAGATAAGTTAAAATCAGGCGATGAAATTAGAGTTATTGCACCTAGTGATTCCATTTACCGTGTCGGTGGATTGGATGGTAATGTTTTTTCTAAACAAAAATTGGAAAAATGGGGCTTTAAAGTAACATTTGGCAAACATATTAATGAACATGATATCTTGGGGACATCGGATATTAAATCGCGAATTGAAGATTTATATGCGGCCTTTTTAGATAAAAATGTTAAGGCTATTATTACAGTCATTGGGGGCCTAACTTCTAATGAGTTACTGCCATATATTGATTTTGATATCATAAAAAATAATCCCAAAATAATTTGTGGATTTTCGGATTTTACAGCTCTAGCGAATGCCATTTACGCTAAGACCGGCTTGGTTACTTATTATGGTCCGGCATTTGCTTCCTTAAAAATGTCAGGAGTTACAGGAGATTACCAAGATCATTTTTGGTTAACTGCGATGACTAAATCAAAATTTAATTTGGTACCTTCAGAGTTTTGGTCTAGTGGAGCTTGGTATAATAAAAATGAAAAAGTTGAGTTATATAAAAATACTTGGTCATTTTATAATCATGGAACGGCTGAAGGAATAGTTGTGGGTGGTAATCTGTGTACTTTTAATTTAGTCCAAGGTACTCCTTATCAACCAGATTTATCTAATAAAATATTGTTAGTGGAGTTTTCAGAAGAAAATTCATGGGAAGAATTTTCTAGAGATTTAGCCTCAATTTTGCAAGCTTCTGAAAATCCTAAAGCACTCTTAATTGGAAGATTTCCCAAAGAAAGTAAAATGACTCATGAGAGATTAATGTATGTTTTAGATAAATTTCCGGTGTTACAAAAAATACCAGTTATTTATAATCTTAATGTAGGGCATGCACAACCTATTTTTACCATTCCATTAGGTTGTTCAATTAAATTGACTAAAGATAGACATATTGAAATTTGACGTATTGAAGATGCATTTAGTAAACTTATTCAAAAAGAATAGGTGGATTTGCATTGACTAGTAAACAGGAATATATTGAATATTTAAATTTAGAAACGCATCCCGAAGGTGGTTGGTTTAAAGAAACTTATCACAGCGATGAAAAATATTATGCAAGTGAAAGTAATGGAGAGCGTTACTACTACACTTCCATAATGTTTTTAATTGATAATGATAATCCTTCACATTTTCATAGATTAAATCATGATGAACTATGGTTCTATCATGATGGTAAAAATATGGTCGTGCATTGTATTTATCCAAATGGAGAATATAAAGCCATAAAGTTAGGTAATGATATTAATAAGGGTGAACTGCCACAATTCATGGTGCCTAAAGGAACTATTTTTGCTTCCAGTGTAGATGGAAAAGATGATTTTGCGCTTGTAAGTTGTGTGGTTTCACCAGGTTTTGATTACGCAGATTTTGAATTAATGCATAAAAGTGATTTGCTAACTAAATATCCTAATTTAGAAACCGTAATTAAACGATTGACTCTTGAATAATTAAAAACGATGCTAAAAATTAGCATCGTTTTTTTGTGCATTAAACATCTTACAAACGTTGATTTAACAATGATGTCAAGAAATTGAGCGTTACTTTTACTTACAACTTAGTTATGATAAATGTATTAACTTATCAGAGGAGAATGATTTATGCGATTTGGTGATAGATTACGTAACGAACGTAAACTTAAAAATGTTAATCAATCTGAAGTTGCAGAATATTTGCATGTATCTAGAAATACGATTTCAAATTGGGAAAATGAACGAAGTTATCCAGATATTGAAAGTTTAATTAAGCTCAGTGATTACTATAAAGTTTCATTAGATGTACTTTTGAAAGAAGATAAAGGTATGAAAGAATACTTAGGCAAAAAAGAATTTATTGAAAATATTAAAATGATTGAATGCTTTGTAAATATAGCTTTTATAGTTTGCATGTTTTTCTGGATTGTTATAAAGCCATCTAATACGTATATTTTTATAACATTTATATTTATTTCAATTATTTGTGAAATAGCATCTGTATTAATTAATAAATGTCGTGAGAAAGTTCAAAACACTGAAGTATATAATTTTGCATTGACTTCAGGATTACCATTAATCTTTATAGTTTCTGGAGTTAGATTTTTACTAAATCCGAATAACGCTCATAATTTTGGTAAATTATCCATTGCCTTAATTTCTATTTGCTTTTTGATATTTTCTTTAGTTTTTTATAATGTTTCCTATGTATTGAAATATTTAAAAAATAAAAAGTGATGCTAACTGGCATCACTTTTTATATACACTTTTTTTGAAGATAATTTAATACATAAACACTAACAATTCCAATAGTGGTACCGATTAAAATAGCGGCAAATCTTTCTGGAATTGCTTCATTATTCAGCATGGGATTGCTTAGTTTTGAAATTAAAATAGCCATAGGGGTAGTGAAAAAATTTCCAACTAAGAAATTAGTGTTAATTTTCCAATAAATCAATGAATTAAAGATTATTAATAGAATTGAAATAATTATAGGAGAAAAATTAATTGATAAAATTGCGTATGAAATTACGCAACCCACAATGGTACCTAATACATAATTTTGATGACGCTTAAATGCGTGTGACATAGATTTAGCTTGTAATATTGACGAACAAGCAATTACTACCCAATAGTAATTTAATATGCCTAGATTTTGACCAATATAGTATGATAAAAAAACTGCAAATCCGTATACAAAAGATTTGATTATAATATCCGAGGAAACTTTATCTACCTTAAATCTTATTTTATTAGAATTACTAGGTTTTTTCATTATTTGAAAATGATCAAATATAAATTCATTGATAGCTGCTAAAACAATGGAAATAATTACACCTATTGATAAATAAAAAATTGATTCGGTTGTGGTATATGCGTTTATGTATTTATGTACTCCAGAAATACAAGATATCATTACTAAGAAAAATGGTCCGGGACCTGTTAAATTCCAATACTTATTGTAGAAAAAGAAAAAACAACAAATGGTACCTAGTATCAATGCGGTAACCCATGGAAAGACGTTAGATATATTCATGATAAGAAATGCTATCATTCCAGCAATTCCAGCAATTAAAACATTTTTAAAACCTTGATGATTTTCTTGAGGAATATAGTAATAGAAGAATAAAGATCCTAAAACAATTAAAGTTCCTAAATGAATGTCGTTAACTAGTTGCATAATAATCATTGAAATAGTTAGTGATAATAAATTAGACACTTTTAAAGATATATTGCCTAGTATAATTTTGTTTTCCATATAAATAAAAATACCCCTTTTTTATATTAAAATTTTAATATTACATAAATTTTTATTATATATTTATTAAATATTATTTTTGCAATCTTTTAAAATGAATTTAATTTGTAAATGTATTAGTATTATTGTAAATATACTATTAATTATTAAGGTTGTTGTTTATGAAACAAATAAAAAAATATTTTACCTACATTGTTTTTTGGTTTATATTGTTTTTTCCATTTTTATTTATAACTATTAGTTTTTGCATCACTTCTTATAAAACTCAAATTATCAATATTATAAAAACTACATTATTTTTCTTTTTTGCTTGGCTTTTAATAATAGCAGTATTATCGTATTTTCTTACAGTTATGTGTAATGTTATGAATGTTCATACGTTTCATAGAAAAATAACTTACAATAAAACCGGATTAGAAAAGAAAAAGATTATATTTAATAAATTTAATGCTGAAAAATTTGGTAATAATTTAAAAAATAAAAATTACTACTCAGTACATTATGATAATAACATTGAATTAAATCAATTAATAAAACTTTATCAAAAAGAGAATATAGATAGGAGGGATTTTCATTAAATTAAGTTATATATTATTTTTTAGTTGGTTGTGTTACCCAATCTTAAGTGCAATCTATATAATTTTTGGAAACATTTTTTACAAATATTTTTATAATGATAAAATAACTGCATTTAAATATGATAATTTACAAGATTATCCATTTGTTACAATTGTTATATCAGCTCATAATGAAAACGATACGATAGAAGAAACATTAGATTATTTAGAAAATAGAATAAATTACATTAATTATGAAATAATAATGGTTGATGATGGTTCTAATGACGATACTTTAAAAATTGCTTTAGAATTTCAGAAAAAGTATTCTAATTTGAGAATAATACATGTGGAAAAGAACGCTGGGAAAGCGCATGCGTTAAATGTGTCTTTAGGGTTTGCTAAGGGTGAACTTATACTAAGTAACGATGCTGACACCTTGCCAGAAGCAGATGCACTGGTTAAATACGTTCAATATTTTCAAGGCATTAAAAACAGAAATGTTGGTGGTGTTACTGGAAATATGGATGTTTTAAACCGTAATAATGTAATAAGCAAATCTCAAATTATTGAATTTACCAGTATAGTTAGTGGTATTAAAAGGACTCAATCTGCTACTTCAGATAATATGTATGCATTTAGTGGTGCAAATACAATGTATCGCAAAGATGCATTGATTGATGTTGGTGGTTTTAGACAAAATAGAGCAACTGAAGATATTAGTATAGCTTGGGATATGTTTTACCATTCGTGGCAAACTAAATTTGCTCCTGACATAGTTTTTAAAATGATTGTCCCTGAAAACATGAAAAATCTTTATAGACAGAGAAAAAGATGGTCTCAGGGAGGAACAGAGGTCTTGCTTTCTAATTTTAAAAGAATGTTTATAAACCCTATTGTCATGTTTAAGAACATTCCTCTTTTTTTTGATGAGATATTTAGCTTTTCTTGGACATTTCTTTTAGTTTTTACATCTATAATTATGGTATTTACAAATATATATTATTTATCTACTGGTCAATTTGACAATTTATTTTGGCTTTGGTTATGCAATATGATTTTGGTATGTATAGAATTTATCATGGGGATACTGCAACTACTAGTTTCATTACATTATGATCAACAGGGAATTAAAATGCGTTATTTTGGGTTTTCACCAGTATATATTTCCTTTTTATGGTTAGTTAATCCCTTTGCACTTTTAGTTACTTTTCCTAAAGCATGCAATGTTGTATTTTATGGGCATTCATCTGGGACTTGGAAAAGCCCTAGATAAATAAAAAATAACCTAGCGTACGCTAGGTTATTTTTTATTTATGTGTAGGATATTGATGCTCAATTTCGTATACTAATTCCGGATCATCACCGTTTCTTTGATTTTTATTTAGGCTATTAATCATTTCCATTTCTTTATCAGACAATTCAAAGTCGTAAATATTTTGATTTTCTTGAATTCGTTTATCACTCTTAGACTTTGGAATAATTGCGACCACACGTTGTAGATGCCAGCGTAGAACGACTTGAGCTGTTGATTTATTATGTGTATTAGCGATGGATTGTAAAACTTCATCTTTTAAAACGCTGCCACGTCCCATTGGACTCCAAGCTTGTGTAACAATATTTTGACTTTTATCATATTCAATTAGGGCAGCTTGACTCAAATATGGATGATTTTCAATTTGATTAACAACTGGCATTTCACGGGCTTGAGTTTTTAGTAATTCTAAATGAGCACGGTGATAATTACTTACACCAATTGATTTTACTTTTCCGGCAATCTTAGCATCTTCTAAAGCACGCCATGTTTCAAAAAATTTTGAATGGATAGGCCAATGAATTAATAGTAAGTCAATATAGTTAGTTTGCAAGTTGCTTAAGGATTCTTCGATAGCATTTAAAGTTTCTTCGTAACCCTGCTTATTTTCCGGTATTTTAGTTGTAATAAAAATATTTTCACGTTTAATGTTAAATTTTTTGATGGAATTACCTAATAAATCTTCGTTTTTATATAATTGTGCTGAATCAAATAATCTGTAACCATTTTCATAGGCAGATTTAAATGCTGTATCCATTTTTTCTTGAGTGTCTAATTTATAAGTGCCAAAACCTTCCATGGGCATAATGTTGCCATCTGATAACTTAATATTTTTTTCCATTAATAACACTCCTTAATTTTTAATTTTGTGATAATTTACTATAATAAGTATAAATTCAATTTGATTATATATTAAAATAATTTACCAATTAATTATTTACAGAAATGAGGTATTGAGATTGTCTGAAAATAATATTCTAAAAAAAGGTTTAACTACATCTCAAGCTCAAAAGTATTTTGAGGATGGAATGTATAACATTAATCAGTATAATTTAACTAAGAGCATTCCGCAAATAATAAAGTCAAATACATGGACTTTATTTAACTTAATAAATATTGTATTAGCAGCTATGGTGTTTTATACAGGTGATTACAAAAATTTATTATTTATTGTGGTTGCGGTAATTAATACCATTGTTGGAACTATCCAAGAAATTCGCTCTAAACGCCAATTAGATAAAATGGCTATTTTATCTAAGAATAAAGTAAAAGTTGTTCGTGATAATAAGATTATGGAAATTGACCAAGACAATATTGTTTTAAACGATGTCTTGTTACTTAATCATGGTGATCAAGTTCCTATTGATGGTCAAATTATTGAAACCAATTTTGTAAGTGTTGATGAGTCACAAATTACGGGTGAATCAAAACCAATTACAAAACATACTAATGATAAAATTACTTCAGGTAGTTTCATCATTAGTGGTAGTGCTTACATTTTAGTTGAAAAAGTAGGTTCTGATACTTTTGTTAATAAAATTACCAATGAAGTTAAACATGATAACGGTCGTGAAAATAATAGTAAATTACTAAATACAATTAATAAAATTATTAAAATTTTGACGATTATAATTGTGCCATTAGGACTAGTTTTATTTATTTCTAACTTAATGCATGGCAATGATGTTAATAATTCTATTTTGGGCACTGTGGCAGCTATGACAGGGATGATTCCGGAAGGATTAGTATTACTTTCAACCGTTACGTTAGCTGTTTCAGCATTAAAATTAACGCGTAAAAAAGTATTAGTTAGAAACTTACCAGCAATTGAAACATTAGCTAGAGTTGATACGCTATGCTTAGATAAAACTGGGACCATAACTACTGGTCAACTTAAATTCGATAGAACTGTAAATATGAGTAATGTTTCTGATGAGTACTTAAATAAAGTAATTGGAGCGGTAATTTATTCTGACGAAGATTCTAATGAGACGGCTTTAGCATTAAAGAACGCTTTTAAGAAACCAGACTTGAAAATCAACAAATATATTCCATTTGCATCTGAACGTAAATGGAGTGGTGCAGATGTTGACAATCTGGGTAGTTTTATACTTGGAGCACCACAATTTGTATTACCTAACATGTCAGATGATACTCGACAAAGAATTGAAAGTTATACTAAACGTGGATATCGAGTTTTGTGCTTAGCTAAGAATCAATCTACGTTGCAAGAAAAATTAGATAATCCTAAACTATTAAGTTTGATTTTAATTAACGATCTAATTCGTCCAGATGCAGTAGATACTTTAAAATATTTTGCTGAACAAGATATTACTCTTAAAATCATTTCCGGCGATGACCCTAATACAGTAGCTAGTATAGGTAAACGAGTTAACATTCCTAATGCTGAAAAGATGATTGATATGTCAACCGTTAATGATACCGATGACTTCAAGAAAATTGCCAGTCAATATACTGTGTTTGGTCGAGTAACACCGGAACAAAAGAAAAAGCTAGTGAAAGCTCTGCAAGATAGCAAACATACTGTGGCAATGACTGGTGATGGAGTAAATGATATCTTATCGCTAAAACAGGCTGATTGTGGAATTGCTATGGCTTCTGGAAGTGAAAGTGCTAAAGGAATTTCTAACTTTGTTTTATTAGATTCTAACTTTTCCTCAATGGTGAATGTTTTGGGTGAAGGTCGTCGAGTGATTAACAATATCAGTAGTGTATCCTCACTTTACTTGATTAAAACAATGTTCTCCTTAGCTTTAAGTATTTTATTTATATTTTCTAGTCATGATTATCCTTTCCAACCAATTCAATTAACACCAATTAGTACATTCATGGTAGGATTACCATCATTTCTATTGGCATTAGCACCTAATTATCAAAGAGTTACTGATCAATTTTATCGTAAAATTTTTAATGTAGCTTTACCAGGTGCAATAACGATTGTAGGGTATATTTTGGTAATTATGTACGCTGGAAAATGGTTTGGATTTGATTATATGGACCGTTCTTCGTTAAATGTTTTGATTACTGGAATTATTTGTTGGATAGCATTATTTCTAGTATCTAAACCAATTAACAAGAGTAAATTAATGATTATTATTCCAACTGGAGTAATCTTTTTAGTAGTATTTTTATTCTTAGGTAAAGTATTTGATTATGTATCAATGTTTGAATTCCCAATTGCAATGATTGCATTAACAATTGGATTAACAGCATATCCAATTTTAACAGTTGTTCAAAAGTTAGTTGTGAAAGTAATTGATAAGTATCATAAATGGCAACGAAGAGAGTCATTTTAATATGATATAATTAATTCAATGAGGTGCTTTTATGAACAAAATGTACAAGAGTTGGCAATCTCAAATGGCTAATATTACATTACCTAAATGGGATGATTTGCCCAAATTTGATTTATATATGGATCAATTAATTGCAGTGGTGAATGAAGCTGTAGTGCCCTTAGGAGCTGACCCAGTTACTAAAACAATGGTGAACAATTACGTTAAGAACAAAGCTACCTTTGCGCCAGTAAAAAAGAAATATCAAACTGTGCATATTGCAGATATAATTATTATTAGCTTATTGAAACCTATTTTTTCAATAAGTTTAATCCGTTCAGGAATAGATGCAGTAACTAAGCATAATTTTCCTAAACAGGCATATGATGAGTTTATTACTTTATTGGTTTCAAAGCTGCATAGTTTAGCGCAAAATGAACCAACAAATCATTTTGATAATGACACTGATGAATTATTAAGTGTGATTGCTGACACGATTGTAGATCGCTTAAAAGCTAATAATATTTATAAATCAATTTCAAAACATTAAAAAAGTCTTGGGGAATTTTCCCAAGACTTTTTACATATATTTTTCAGCTTCCTTGCGATAATAAATAATAGAAGTTGGATCTAAATTAAGTTTTTGTGAAAGGACATCATCTGGTAAATTATGTCCAAATTGAATCATATAGTTTATGATGTAACTTTGATATAAAACACTAGGGTTTAATTCAATCCCTAATAGTTTTTCACTAGGATTTAAATACTTATGCAATCCAGGTAGAGTTAAGATAGGGTTATCACTATACCGTTGTTTTAAAAAAATGTCATTACTATTTTGTTTTAATTGAATGGGCTTAATAAAATCATCAAAACTTTTTAAAAATTGTTTTTCATTTTCACTGAAATCAATTTTGTTCATTAATTTGTAAAACCCAGGCTTTAGAAATTCTTTGACAGAGAATCCTTTACTGATTAGTAATAGAACGAGTTTGGTATATGGATTTACTTTTTCGTCAGTAAGGATTTCCGGTAATGCACTTAACCATTTAGTAGATAATCCTTTGATTTTTTGTGGTTTAGGCTTACCTTTTAAAGTTAGAGTTGGTAAATTGTTAGTAAAACCATGTGTAAACAAAAATTTAAAATATATATTAATGTGTGAAAGAATTTTGTTGTAAGTTAAATTTTGAATGGAGCGATTATTTACTAGCATTTGCATATATTGTTCGACATCGCGATCGAGTAATTGACTTACTTTATGATTTTCTTGATAACCCAAGTTGAAGTTAGATAAGTATTCAAACATATCGATTAAAGTAGCCGTATATTCGTCAATGGTAATAGCAGCCAGTCCTTGAATTGATAAATATTGTTCAAAGCCATCTTGATATGGATAATTGTTAGTTGACATTTAATTACCCCTTTCTATGTATAATAGTATACATGATAAGACTTAATGATTCTTGTTTAAAATCTAATAAGTCTTTTTTATTGCTTTTTTCGTCTACAGTTGTAAACTATAATCATAAATTATATAAGGAGTGCGAATAAAATGCCAAAAGACGTAACATCTGAAATCACTTCTGCTGAATGGGAAGTAATGCGGATAGTTTGGACATTAAAACAAACTGATAGTAAAACCATCATTGATGTTTTATCGGACAAAAAAGGATGGAGTCCATCGACAATTAAAACTTTAGTTAGTCGACTGGTTAAGAAAAAAATTTTAAGTGCACAAAAGCATAAAAGTAAAAACATTTACTTTACTAATATTGAAGAAAAAGATGCTAGTAATTTAATGGCAATTAATTCTGTAGAAAATATTTGTTGTATGCGTCAAGGGGCCGTCATTAAATACTTAATAAATCATCTAGATATTAGTAAACCTGACATTGATGACTTAATTAAAACTTTAGAAAATAAGCGTACTAATGCTAAAGAGAAAGTAAATTGTGATTGCTTGAATTGTGATAGGGAGGTTTTAAAATGAATAAACATAAGAATATGAGTCATGATCATATGCACCATAACCATATGGAACAAAACCACATGCATCATAATATGAAAACGGATAATTGTGATATGCATAATATGCATGAAAACCATATGCAAGGAAATCATAGTGACATGATGATGCATGGTGGACATATGATGCATATGGGTAATTTAAAAAGAAAATTTTGGATTTCATTAATTTTAATGATTCTCATTTTAATTATGTCTCCCATGATGGGTGCTAAATTACCCTTTCAAGTTACTTTTGCTGGCTCAGATTATATAGTTGCTATTTTAAGTACGATTCTGTTTGTTTATGGTGGAAAGCCATTTTTTAGCGGTGCTAAGGGTGAATTTTCATCTAAAAAGCCAGGTATGATGTCTTTGATTGCTTTAGGAATTACGGTAGCTTATCTTTACAGTATTTACGCAGTATTAGTTAATAACATATTTACAACTTTAGGTCCGGTAAATGATTTCTTCTGGGAATTATCAACTTTAATTGTAATTATGTTATTAGGACATCAGATTGAGATGAGTTCAGTTAGCAATGCTGGTTCAGCTGTAAATAGTTTGGCTAAATTACTCCCTGACAATGCACATTTAGTAGATGGTGATAATACTAGAGACATCTCAGTTAATGAAATTAAAAATGATCAAGTCTTATTAGTTAAATCGGGTGAAAAAATTCCTGCTGATGGTGTAGTTAAAAAGGGAACTACTTTTGTTAACGAATCTTTTATTACCGGAGAATCCACTAAGGTTGCTAAAAAAGTAGATGATAAAGTAATTGGCGGTTCAATTAATCATTCTGGAAGTATTGAAATTTTAGTAACTGGAACTGGTAATAATGGTTATTTATCTAAAGTAATGCAAATGGTACAAGATGCCCAAAATAGTAAAAGTAAATCTGAAGATTTAGCCAACCAGGTTGCTGGATATTTATTTTATGCTGCCATAGCGGTTGCTTTAATTGCCTTAGTTGCTTGGTTGCCAGTTCAAGGGATTAATTTTACATTACCAATTATTGTCTCAGTTTTAATTATTGCTTGTCCGCATGCATTAGGCTTAGCGATTCCATTGATTACTTCTCGTAGTACCAGTATTGCAGCAACTAATGGATTATTAATCCGCAACCGTACCAGTTTAGAAAAGGTCAATCAAATTAAATATGCTTTTATGGATAAAACAGGAACTTTAACTGCTGGTGATTTTAAAGTTAATGTAATTCAAAGTTTTAAAGATGATTTTTCAGAAGATCAATTATTGCAAATAGCCGCTAGTTTAGAAGCTGAATATAATCATCCATTAGCTAAGGGAATTACTGATTTGGCCACTAGTAAAAATATTCAAAACTTAAAAGTTGATAATTTACAACAAATTAGCGGTGCTGGTTTAAGCGGAATAATTAATGCTCAAGCATATAAACTGGTTTCTGAAAAATATTTAAAAAATAAGAACTTGGCAATACCAACCTATACAGATAGTCCAGAAGACACTATTAGCTATCTTGTTGAAAATAATCAAGTTGTAGGAATGATTGCTGAAGGCGATTCTATTAAGGCCGGTTCCAAAGCTATGATTGACTTCCTAAAGAGTAATGGGATTGAACCGGTTATGTTAACCGGAGATAATCGTAAAGCTGCCAAAAAAGTAGCTCAAATTTTAAATATTAATGATTATAAGTCGGAGCTATTACCAGAAAATAAACAAGAAATAGTTAAAGCATATCAAGCCAAAGGCAAGACCATTTTTATTGGTGATGGGATTAATGATGCACCTAGTCTAAATCAATCTGATATTGGTGTAGCTATAGGTTCAGGAACTGATATTGCAATTGATTCAGCAGATGTGGTTTTAGTTAATAGTGATCCTAAAGATGTAATCAATCTATTAAAACTAGCGAAAAATGCACGTCGTAAGGTAATTGAAAACCTATGGTGGGGAGCTGGATACAATGTGGTTGCTTTACCAGTTGCAGCTGGAATTCTGTACCCATTTACTGGGTTCTTATTAGATCCAATGTTAGGTGCAGTTCTAATGTCTTTAAGTACAGTAATTGTTGCTATTAACGCAATGACTTTAAAAATTAAATAATAAAAAGGTTATAACTTTGTCTGATAAAATAAAGTTATAACCTTTTTTGTAGGAGTATTATTGATGAATAAAATAAATTTAATTAGTAAATACGTGAAAAATAAACTTGCTAAAGATAAAACTGGGCATAGCATGGACCATGTTGAACGGGTCGTTAAAATGGCTAAAAAAATTTTACTGAGTGAACCTAAGGCTAATCCACAAATTACTATAGCAGCAGCTTATTTACATGATGTAATTGACGAAAAGTTAGTGGATAACGTAACGGTAGAGTCTTTACGTTTAAAATTATATCTAACTGATTGCCAATTTGACGAAAACGAAGTAGATGCCATTTTTAATATCATTGATAATATGTCTTTTAGTAAAAACATTGAATTTAAACACCATTTAAGTTTAGAAGGCCAAATCGTACAAGATGCAGATCGTTTAGATGCGATTGGTGCAATTGGTATTGCACGAGCTTTTTATTATGGTGGTCACTTTGGAGAAACTATTTATTCCGAGAATCAATCACCTAGAACACTACTTAATAAACAGCAGTATCGTGAACGTTCAACTGTAATTAATCATTTTTATGAAAAATTACTTAAAATACCTAGTCAAATGAATACAAAAGCTGCTATAGAAATAGCAGCTCATCGAAAAACGTATATGCAAAATTTTTTAAATGAATTTAAATCTGAATACGATATGCAAAAATAATTATTTTTGTATATCAACAAATTCAGCTTTAGTTAATTTGGCAATGTCTGATGCATTAACTAGGACTGAACGTCCAATTTGTCCAGAAGATACAAAAATATCTCCCTGCTTTTTAGCTTCATTGTCAATGTAAATAGGGTAACCGAATTTTTCATAAATACCAATTGGTGTGTTTGCACCGTGAGCATATCCAGTTGTCTTTAATAAATCTTTTAAAGGAACCATATTTACTTTTTTGTTACCAGAAACTTTAGCCAATTTCTTTTCATCTAAATGCGCATCCAAGGGAACCACGCCAACCACTGGTCCAGTAGTTTTACCACTTAAAACTAATGTTTTATAAATGGTATGTTCCGTAACTGTATCATCTTTTACATCCATTTGTGCCACATCACCCTCCTCATGAGTAGGGAAAATGTGTTGTTTATAAGGGATGCTATTTTTATCTAATATTTGTTCAACTAGCGTTTTATGAATGTTGTTCTTTTTTTTCTTTTTTGACATTCAAAATCACCTCGTTTGCTATTTTATCACAGTCATATCTTGGTTTATAAATATTAAAAACTTGAGTATAAAAATCTGTTATACTTTATTTGTAAATTTATAGTGCGATTTGAGGAGAAAATATGGCAGATTTGGTTTACCGAAAAGTGATGCATGATTTAAAACAAAAAATTATGGCAAATGCTTTTCCTAATAAACGATTGCCTGATGAGCGAAGCCTTAGTGAACAGTATTCAGTCAGTCGTAGTTCAATAAAGCGTGCTTTAAAAATTTTGGCAGATCAAGGAATTATTTTTAAGAAACGCGGTTCAGGGACATTTATTAATCCTTTATTTATGAAAAATAAAACTATTTTTCACTATGAAGGTTCTAATTTAGGAATAACTGATAGTCTCAAAAGCCAAGGTATGACGCCAAAAATAAAATTACTTAGCTTTAAAGTTATTCCTGCAAATGAAGAGTTACAGCAAGATTTATTTTTGTCACCTGGTGATTTTGTATATGAAATTAAACGATTACGTTCTTTCGATAATCAACCCTTTATGATTGAGACGGGCTTCATCCCAATTAAAATAGCTCCTGAATTGTCACAAGATATCGTTTCAGGTTCAATTTTTAATTACATTGAAGAAAAAATGAATAAACGAGTTACTCGTTCATTTCTTTCAATTTTGGCTAGTCCATCGGATAAAACGGATCAAAAATTACTAAACTTATCCGTTAATGAACCAGTTGGTATTATGGAAGGAATCTTTTTCTTAGATGATGGAACACCATTTGAAGTTTCCAATATGCGTTTACATTATAAATATCTAAGATATAACACTTTTGTAATGTTAGATGATTATTAAAAAATTCAAAAAACGATTAAAAAAATTGGACTATTTATGCTTAATCGTTCATAATGGTCTCGATAATTAAGATGATTAGCTTGTAATGTGATAATTGGACCGTATCAATTGTTAAAAAGGTTGACTTTTTATGAAAACCCTTTATCATATTCATTGTAAACAAACTGCTGGTCCAACTAGTAGTTTTGCTAATCATTATTAATTTCAATAGTATTTCAATAAAAGGAGTGTTAATTAATGGCAGAAGATTTTGATTCCAAAGCATATTTGGAACAATTAGACAAATACTGGCGTACTGCTAACTACTTATCAGTAGGTCAATTATATCTAAGAAAGAACCCATTATTAAAGACAAAATTAACATCAGATGACGTTAAAGTTAAACCTATAGGTCACTGGGGTACTATCGTATCTCAAAACTTTATCTATGCTCACTTGAATAGAGCTATCAACAAGTACAACTTGAACATGTTCTACATTGAAGGTTCAGGTCATGGTGGCCAAGTTATGGTTTCCAACTCATACATTGATGGCAGTTACTCAGACATTTACCCTAACATCTCACAAGATGAAGAAGGTATGGCTAGATTATTCAAACAATTCTCATTCCCTGGTGGAGTTGCATCACATGCTGCTCCTGAAACTCCAGGTTCAATTCACGAAGGTGGAGAATTAGGTTACTCACTATCACATGGTGTTGGTGCTATCCTTGATAATCCAGACGTAATTGCTGCTGTTGAAATTGGTGATGGTGAAGCTGAAAGTGGTCCACTAGCTGCTAGTTGGTTCTCTGACAAATTCATCAACCCTGTTACTGATGGTGCTGTATTACCAATCATTAACATGAACGGTTTCAAGATTTCTAACCCAACTATTATGTCACGTATGAGTGATGAAGAATTATCAGATTACTTCAAGGGTATGGGCTGGAAAGCATACTTCGTTGAAAACGAAAATGATTTTGATGACCACATGGCCTACCACGAAAAAATGGCTAAAGTTATGGATGAAGTTATCCCAGAAATCAAAGCTATTCAAAAGAATGCTCGTGAAAACGAAACTGCTGAAACTGCTAAAGAACCAGTATGGCCAATGATTGTTCTTAGAACACCTAAGGGTTGGACTGGTCCTAAGTTGGACTTAGATGGTCAACCAATCGAAAACTCATTCCGTGCTCACCAAATTCCACTTCCTGTATCAAGTGATCACATGGAACATGCTGACTTACTTGTTAAGTGGTTAAAATCATACAAACCAGAAGAATTATTTAACGATGATGCTACTATTAAGGAAGACATTAAAGCATTGGCACCTAAGGGTGACAAACGTATGTCTGTTAACCCAATTACAAACGGTGGTATCGATCCTAAGCCATTAGTATTACCTGATTACAAGAAATTTGCTGTTGAAATTAAGACACCAGGTGAAACTATTGCTGAAGATATGAGTGTATGGTCAAACTGGTTAGGTGCTGTTATGGAAGCAAACCCTAAAAACTTCCGTGCATTTGGTCCTGATGAATCAATGTCAAACCGTCTATACGGTGTGTTTAACGAAACTAACCGTCAATGGATGGAAGACATTATGGAACCTAATGACCAATACGTTGCTCATTCAGGTCGTTTAATTGATTCACAATTATCAGAACACCAAGACGAAGGTTGGTTAGAAGGTTACGTTCTAACTGGTCGTCATGGTTTCTTCGCAACTTACGAAGCATTCGGTCGTGTTGTAGATTCAATGTTAACTCAACACTTCAAGTGGTTACGTAAAGCTGCTGACCAAAAATGGAGAAGAAAGTACCCATCATTGAACTTTGTTGATACTTCAACTGTATTCCAACAAGATCACAATGGTTACACTCACCAAGACCCAGGTATGTTAACTCACTTGGCTGAAAAGAAACCTGAATTCATTCGTGAATACTTACCATCTGATGCTAATACTTTATTAGCTGTTGGTAACGTTGCTTTTGCTAGTCAAGAAAAGATTAACTTAATTGTTACTTCAAAACACCCACGTCCACAATGGTTCTCAATTGAAGAAGCTACTAACTTAGTTAACAATGGTTTAGGCTACGTTGACTGGGCTTCAACTGACCAAGGACAAGAACCAGATGTTGTTATGGCTTCTGCAGGTACTGAACCTACTTGGGAAACTCTTGCTGCAATTTCAATCTTGCATGAAGAATTCCCAGAAATGAAGATCAGATACATCAACGTTGTTGACTTCTTGAAACTACGTTCTCCTAAGGTTGACCCTCGTGGTTTAACTGATGAAGAATTCGACCGTCTATTTACAACTGACAAACCTGTTGTATTTGCATTCCACGGTTTCGAAGGTCTAGTTAAAGATGTATTCTTCGATCGTCATAACCATAACTTACACGTTCATGGTTACCGTGAAAACGGTGATATCACTACACCATTTGACATGCGTGTATTGAACCAATTAGATCGTTTCGACTTAGCTAAAGAAGTTGTTAACGACATTCCAGAATACTCTGTTAAGGGTGCTTCATTCGTACAACGTATGAACGACATGATTGACAAGCACAATGCTTACATTCGTGAAGTTGGTACTGATTTACCAGAAGTTAACGCTTGGCAATGGAAACCATTGAAGTAATTTAATTATTTCGATGCAAAATAAAAAGGAATTTATCCAATTTATGGGTAAATTCCTTTTTTATATTAAATAAGAGCAAACAAAAAGGAAGCAAGCTGTAATTAATATAGTCTGCTTCCTTTTTTTTATTTATTTTATAGCTTCCCCCACGAAATCAACATTTGATTCTAATACTACATTGGAATATGGAGTAATTTCACCAGTTCTAACACTAGCAATATTGTTTGATCCGTGACACATATCTTTAAGTTTCTCATGTGAGACCCATTCAATGTCAACGTCATCATCTATAATATCCATAATATTAGCTAATTGTTTAGGGTTTTTGGTTTTAATTTTTTTGGCTAAATATATTTTTTGAACTTTCATTTCCGATAAAGTAGCTTTTAGGACATCTATAAATTTAGGCAAACCTCTTACTACTGATAAATCTATTTTACGACCATCATCTTTAATGGGTAAACCGCAATCACCGATAGTGAGCCATTGAGTATGCCCAATTTGTGATATAGCAGCTGAAAGTTTAGTGTTTAACAAGTTGGTTTTGCGCATAATGATTGAATACCTCCATGTTTCTACCTAATACAACTAATACTTCGCTTTCTGATGGAATACTAGGTTGTGCACCGTTTCTAGAAACGGTGATTGAAGAGGCTGCAGTTGCATACTCCATTGCATCTTTTAGATTAGACATATTTGAATTTAATCTTGTGGACATTGCACCGATGAAGGTATCTCCAGCTGCTGTAGTGTCAACTACTTTAGAATTAATTATTGGTACAATGCCATAATTTCCATCTTGATTCATGTAAAATGATCCTCTTGAACCTAAAGTGATAATGACTTCTTTAATACCATATTTAAAGTAATATTTGGCATTTTCTATTAATGATTTATCACTGTCTGCGTTAATCCCAGTGAGTAAAAAGGTTTCATGTTCATTAGGCGTTATCATATCTGTATTTTTTAATAATTCATCTGGAAGTCCACCAATTTCGGGCATTGGAGCAGGGTTTAAAATGGTATTTACACCATTGGCTTTAGCAATTTTAAATGCTTCAGTGACTACATTGATGGGAATTTCTAATTGTGCAATTATGAAATCTGATTTTTTGATTACTTCTTGATTATTTAAAACATCTTCTACAGTTATATCTGCATTAGCTCCTCCATAAATATGGATGATATTATCACCGGTTTCTTCAGATACAGTGATATAAGCTTGTCCAGTTTGTTCAGTTTGTGAGCGTATAACGTTACTAGTTATAAGGTTTTTAACGTTCATGTTTTTTTCAATGCTAAATTCCTTACCGACCTTTGTTAAAATAATGGTTTTAGCACCTGACCTAGCAGCGGCAACTGCTTGATTAAGACCTTTACCACCCATTGCTTCAACTACGTGTTCACTCGTTTTTAAAGTTTCACCACTTTTGGCAAATCTAGGTACTTTTATAACTTTATCAATATTTGTAGAGCCTAATACTGTAATTGTTTTTGTCATAAATAAAACCAGCTTCCAAAGATATATTGTTAAGTGTTTCACTTAACTTAAAACAACTATATAACAAAGATTTATATTTGTAAAGCACTTTAAGAAAACGTTTTCACGTTTTATATTGTGATAGTTTTCACTTGATTAAATATAATAATAGTATATTATTTAAGTTGTATTTATCTTAAAGTTTTTGGGGTGATTTTATGAATATTGAAAAGAATCAAGCTGCTAGAATGGCTGTTGAAAAAATACAAAATAACTCTGTTGTTGGTTTAGGTTCAGGATCAACTGCAGCTATTTTCATTCGTTTATTAGCTGAAAAAGTTAAAAAAGAACATATGAATATAGTATGTGTTGCTACTTCTATTAAATCAGGTGAATTAGGATCTTTATTAGGTTTAAAAGTAGTTGATATTGATGATGTAAGTTCAATTGACGTAACCGTTGATGGTGCCGATGAAGTTGACTATGATTTAAATGGTATAAAAGGTGGCGGGGCAGCACTCTTGTTTGAAAAAATAGTAGCAAGTAAATCGAAATACAATATTTGGATAATCGATTCTAGTAAATTTCATAAAAAATTAGGAAACTTTAAATTACCAGTTGAAGTTATAAAATTTGGTTCACAGCGGATCTTTGACTGTTTGCAGGAAATGGGATTAAATCCTACTTATCGCTTAAATGACGATAGCACAAGGCTTCTAACTGATTCTAGCAATTATATTATTGATATTGATATACAACATGTTAGTGACTTAAACTCATTATCGAATGCTTTGGAAAATCTTACTGGAGTAGTAGAACATGGCCTATTTATAAACATATGCAATGAATTATTAATTGGCGGTCTTAAAAAGGATATAAAGAAATCTGAATTAGATGATAGATTAGTTTTAAACTAAATATTATAAAAATAAAGTGATTTTCAAGATATATGAAAATCACTTTATTTCATTTTTTATACTTATCGATTTCATTGAAAATGGTAAGATAAGTTTTAACTTCCAAGCGTGCAAGAACATTCTGCAATCATACTTATTGGAATTATATAATGGATCACCGATGATAGGATGATGTATAGAACTTAAATGCACTCTAATTTGATGAGTTCGGCCAGTTTCTAGTTCAAGTGCTAATAATGATTTGTTGTTTTTAGTGGTTATTAATTTATATTTAGTAAGTGCATTTTTTGCGTTAGCGCCGTTTATTTTTCTTTTTCTCGGATCGTGGCTATCTAATCCAATTGGTTGATTGATAACTCCTCGTTTTTTAGTAACTACACCTTCTACCCATGCTAAATAACATCTTTTAATTGCTTTGTCTTTTATTAATCGAATCAAGATAGGTACTACTGCAGGATTTTTGCCTATAATGATTAGTCCAGAAGTTTCCTTATCTAAACGATGTATCATGTAGGCATGCTGATTTTTTTGGTTCAAGTATGCTTCTATGAAGTTCATCAGCGTCCCTTTTTCTAATTTGTAGTTAGGGTGGGTTTTTATCCCTTTAGGTTTATTAACGACTATTAAATCATCATTTTCATATACTATGGGAATTGTTCTGGATTCATCCGGTAAAATATTTTGTATAGGTAGATTAAAATCACTGTCTTGAAATTTCAATGAGAGTTTATCACTATTCTTAACATTAAAATTCATTGGTAAATATTTTTGGTTAACTAATATGCGCTTGTCTTTTCTTAACGAGTAAATTAGATGCTTAGGAATTAATAACTTCTTTGAAAGATAATCTTTTATATTAATTTCCTTGTTGCTTTTAACGGTTAAATGATATGACCAAGTGTTCATTTTTTTAAAATCCTCATATTTTTGTGTGTTATATTTAATTTAATGCTTTACAAAAGAAATAACAACCATAATAATATTAACGGAGGATAATTATGAACAAAAATAAAATAACATTAATATCGGGAATTTCTTTATTAATGTTTATCATAGTTGATATATTAATGAGTAGTAAATTTGTAGGAATCGAAAATAATAATGGGGTATTTAGAACTATTATTTTAGCGATTGTTTTGTATTTAATACCAATTGCTTTAGGATATGCTAACTGGAAATTTGCATATCATTTATTAGGTATAATAGTTGCAATTTATACATTGAACTTTTCAACAGTTTTCATAGTTATGTTTCAAAACAGTCATTTTAACTTATTAATTAAAATTTTAATGATTATTATTTCTATTTTAGGGATAATAGTTAACTTAATGTGGTATCGTATTGCATGGGGACAAATTCGTAGTGACTATGTAAGAATAGTTAAGCGAAACATAAAGTAAAAAACAGGTAAGGTGTTTTATAAAATGGAAATTAACGCGAAAAAAATGGTAGACTTACTTTCTGAAAACGAGTTTGCTGTTGATGAATTCGCTACCAAACAAGCTGATTTACAAAGTAATGCTAAATCAATCCTTAGTCCACTTGTTAGTAGTATGAAAGATAGTATTAAATCTAATGAAATTAAATCTTGTGAGTTAAATGTTACAGATTTAGATGCAAAAGTTTATTTACAAAATAACATTATTAACTTACCTTTTAGATATGTCAAAAATATTGGTAAGATTATTAAAGATGATGATAACTTAGATATATCAGTTTATATGATTATTGAATCAGAAGATATTAATCGTTCTAAGTTAAGGATTGATAAGTTAGCTTCAGCTTCACAGTTCATTGACCAAGATTTTACTGATGATTTTTCTAAATGGCTAAATAAGCAATTAGAAACAATTAAACTTAATGAATCTGAAAAAGAAGATAGTAAATAATGGTTAAGTGTGTTATTATTTAAGTGCGATGAGTCGAGAAGATCACGCTATTTTAATTAATAGTTCGCTATAAGCGATTAAGTGATATTTTCAAACGGAATACGTTTTCCTACCGTATTGTAGGGTATTTGAAATGTTGAATATGTGAAGTTTGATATTTCCACTTATTTTATAAGTGCCGTAAAAAAGGCATCCAACTAAAAGTTGGATGCCTTTTTTTATTTTACTAAATATAATTGATCTTGGATTAAATCGAATGGCTTGTGGTGTTGATTTAATTTGATTACTTGTTTATTTTCTATGAACTGAGCTTTTTCCCAGAATTTTTTAGAATTAGTAGCACCATTCTTTTCTCCAATCACAATCAACTCAATTTCTGAATCTATAGAACGGAGCTTATTTAAAACCTGAGCATCAATGTCTACGCCATCAGGTGACCAGCACATAATTACATAGTCAATTTCATTTTTATATTTTTCAATTGCTTGAAGTGCATCGATCTTTTCAACTTGGGTTAGTAAATGCTTACCAGTTTCATTTTCTTTAACCCATTCCATACTATCTGTAGCAATTATTTGTTTATTTAAATTTCTTAGCCCCTTAGAAATATAACCATTGCCTGCCATTATCTCTAAACCTTTTTTATTATCAACATATTTAGCAATATCTTGAATAAAGGGAGCAGATATATAAGCCCACATTCCGTATTCTGCTTCTAAATAATCTCTAAAGGATCGCAAATCTTTATCTAGTTTAGGTAAATTGTTTGATAACTTGTTCCACAATTTATCGCCTTGAGGGTCATTTGGGGCATATTTACTATTAACGTATTCAAAAATTTTGTCTTGAATGTTATCGGCTAAAATTAATGGTGGTAAGTCTTGTGGGAGTTCATTTTTACTTATTAATCGGTCTGCTTCAATTATGTTGTTGATTAAAAACTTGATTTCAGGGAAGTCAGCGTATATTTTTTGGTAATTTTCCATTCTTTCGATGTATTTAGGGACAGCTTTAGTTATCTTATGCTGCTTTTTTAATTTCTTTAATAGTTTTCGTTTATCCATATTTTTCCTCTAATCTTATATTGATTAATTATTATTCTATTGTAAAAAAGGATTATACGCAATTCATGTCATTATTTATAACATAAAAGTGCAAAATTTCTCTTTTTTTAATGTTTATCATTTATAATACTATCTTTTTATAGAAACAATGTTATAATTTATAACATAAACTTAAAGGATGCGATAAAGTATGGATGTTGCCAGTACTGTTTTTATGTTTTTAGCTAGTATTTTAGTTTTATTTATGACACCAGGCTTAGCTTTTTTCTATGGTGGATTAGTTTCAAGAAAAAATGTAGTTAATACAATGTTGTCAGTATTTTTTATTACAGGAATTGCTATTTTACTTTGGATATTAGTGGGGTATAGTTTATCTTTTGAAGGTGATTACTATGGAATTATTGGTAACCTCCATCATGTATTTATGAACGGGATCAATTTAAATGCTTTAACTGCTTATAAAATTCCTACTAGTATTTATTCTATTTTTGAAATGTTTTTTGCTATAATTTCGCCAGCGTTGTTTGTAGGAGCGGTAGTGGGACGTATTAAATTTAAATTTTTGGCATTCTTTATAATTTTGTGGTCATTATTTATTTACTATCCCATGGTTCATATGGTTTGGTCTAGCAATGGATTTTTAGCAAAATTGGGGACGTTAGACTTTGCAGGTGGAACAGTAGTACATATTAATGCAGGTATTACAGCCTTTGTATTATCAGCCTTTTTAGGTCGTAGAATAAAACGAAATTCAACTGTAAAACATCATTATAATTTACCTTGGATTCTACTAGGAACTACGATTTTATGGATTGGTTGGTATGGCTTTAATGCTGGATCTGCTTTTGGATTAAATAATGTTGCTATGCAAGCAACTATTACAACTACTGTATCGGCAGCTGCATCTATGGTAGCATGGATGATCTTGGATATTATTTTCGTTAAAAAGCCACAATTGATTGGTGCTTGTACAGGAACTTTATGTGGTTTGGTAGGAATCACTCCTGCCGCTGGGTATGTAACAGTTTTTGGAGCCTTTGTTATTGGAATATGTGCAACCTGTGTGAGTTATCTATTTGTTAATTATTTAAAAGCTAAAATTGGAATTGATGATGCTTTAGATGCTTTTGGTTGTCATGGAGTAAGTGGAATTTTAGGCAGTATAATGACTGGATTATTTGCAACTAAAGATGTGAATGCTTCCATAGCTAACAATGGATTATTTTATGGTGGTGGGATTAAACTTTTAGGCATTCAACTTTTTGCAACACTGATAACTATTTTATTTGTTGCTATTTTGACATCTATAATCATCTTATTTTTAAAGATTTTTATGCCAATGCGTGTTGATCATAAATCTGAAGTATTAGGTCTAGACCGAACTGAACATGGTGAAGATGCTGATTATACTGTTGAGATTTCTGATAATTTAGATGAAAGAAAACGTGATATGTATATTCACTCAGATGAATTTAAGGGACAATTTGCACAACTTAATTCACATTCGCATTTGAAATAATGCTTTGTTGAAAGCCTTATATAAACATATAAGGCTTTTAATTTGCTTAAAATTAGCTTAATATTCTATATTGTATGTAATAAAAGGTCTTGAAGGTGAAATAGTTGAATAAAAAATTAAAACATTGGTTAATTGGAATTTTAGGCTTACTTGTTGTTTTAGGTGGTTTATTATTTGGCGCTGGGATGTACTTTTATAATGTAGCAGTCGTACCATCACAAAAAAGTTTTATATCTAATAAACCGGTTTCTAAAAAATCTCCACTATATCCTGGAGAACAATGGTATAAAAACGATGCCAAAAAAATACTTTGGAAACAGCAATCAGTTGGTGGAAATCTTATATTAGATGCTAACTTTTTACCGGCTGCTCATAAAACTAACAAAACAGTAATTGTTGCACATGGCTTTATGGGAAATAAAGAAAAAATGGCTCCATATGCCTACATGTTTCATAAAATGGGGTATAACGTTTTAACTCCAGATACACGTGGCCAAGGTAAAAGTGAAGGTAATTATATTGGTTATGGATGGCCTGATCGATTAGATTACATTAAGTGGATGCATAAAGTTATTGATTACACTGGTAAGAACTCTAAATTATTCATGTTCGGTGTTAGTATGGGTGGAGCAACTACTATGATGGTATCAGGAGAAAAAGTACCTACACAGTTAAAGGGTTACATTGAAGATTGTGGTTATACTAGCATTACGGATGAATTGAATTATCAAGCTCAACAGTTGTACCATTTACCAGCATTTCCTAGATGGCCACTTATTCCTATTTTAAGCAGCATTACACATGTTAGAGCTGGTTATAGTATGTATGATGGTTCTGCTTTAAAACAAGTTCGTAAAAATCATTTACCTATGATGTTCATACACGGATCAAATGATACATTTGTACCTACTAAAATGGTTTATCCTTTATATCGTGCCACCCGTGGTCCTAAAGAACTATTAATTGTAAAGGGTGCTAAACATGCTGATGCATATCAAACTAATCCTAAATTGTATAATCAAAAAGTGGAACAATTTATTAATAAGTATATGAACTAATACTTTTGTGATTTAAAATCATGTTGTTTTAATAGTATAATGAACCCTGTTAATATATTTAGAAAGGAGGAGATGAGTTGGCACAAACAAGTTTTTTAGTGTGTTTGGTCTTAGTTAGTGTTGTTTGTGGAATTATTTTCGATAAGTACCAAGTTAATCAAAAAATTAAAAAAGCTGAAAAAGCTGCAAAAGATTATTTAATACAAAATAATATAAAAGTTACAAACGAATGTTCTGCAATTATTAAAGAAAGTCATCAAGAAACAGAGAATTATCGTTTAAATACGCAAGAAGATATTGATTATCAAGCAAAAGAAAATAGTAATCGACAACAACGAATTGAACAAAGAGAACATTATTTATCACAGACTAAGGATCGCTTATTAGAATATGCTGAATATTTAAAATCACAAGAAAGCGACATTGATGATGCTCAACAAGAACTGTCAAAGTTGCAAGATAATGCTGAAAGTTTACTAGAACAAAGGGCATCATTGTTAGCTAGTCAAAGTCAAATTAGTAAATATGATGCTAAAGAGGATATTTTAAACGCTGCTAAAAATGAACTTAGTCGTGAAAAAGATGTTGAAATTCGTTATCAAAATGAAGAGATTAAAGCCAATGCCAATAAAATAGCCAATGATTTAATTATTGATTCAATTCAACGTGGTCCTAAAGATGAACCGCGTAATCACATTGATAAGTCAGTTTTATTGCCTAATGGTGATATTAAATTAAAATTGATTATGCACGATGAACAGTGCTTAAGAATTATTGAATCACTAACGGGAACTGATTTATTATTTGATGAACGTGATCCATTACTTTTGCAAATAGCTACCCACGATCCTATTCGTCGAGAAATAACTAGAAATGTTTTAGAAAAATTGATTATTTCTCGCCAAATAACACCGAATGGAATTGAAAAACAGGTAAATATCTCCACACAAAATGTTCATAATGAACTTCGAGCTGTTGGTGAACATGCTGCTCGCATTTTAAATCTTAAACATGTTAATCCAGATTTACTAAAAATATTAGGTAAATTAAAATTTCGAACTAGTTACGGACAAAATGTCTTGTATCACTCAATTGAGGTTGCACAGATTGCCGGTATTTTAGCTTCGGAATTAGGATTAAATGTTAACCTTGCCCGCAGAGCTGGTGTATTTCATGATATTGGTAAGGCTATCGATCATGAAATCGACGGTACGCATGTTGAACTAGGGGTAGACTTAACAACTGCATTTGGTGAAGATGATGTAGTTATTAATGCAATTGCTTCACATCATGGTGATGTTGAAGCTGATAATTTGATTTCTAAATTGGTTGCAACTGCAGATGCTATTTCTGGTGCACGTCCAGGCGCTCGTAGTGAATCGGTGGAAGAATATGTAAATCGATTGAAGAGTTTGGAACACATTGCTAATGAGCAAAGTGGTGTAAAAGAAAGTTATGCAATTCAAGCTGGTCGTGAAATTAGAATTATCGTCAATCCTGAATTGGTAGATGACCAACAAAGTCAAAAAATTACTGACAATGTAAGAAATCGCATTGAAAATGAATTAGTATATCCTGGTAAAATTAAGGTTACTACTATTAGAAAATTGAGAGCGGTTCAATATGTTGGTAAACGTAAAAAAATAGCTAAATAAAAAAGTAACTCTCATGTGTACCGCCTTAAAAAAGTTAGACATAATATCTAATTTTTTAAGGCGGTTTTTTTATGTCAAAATATTCAACTAAAA
>NZ_BPLL01000014.1 GCF_019656235.1 Apilactobacillus xinyiensis
AATATCGAAATCATTCCATGAAATTAAATATTTAATTTAGTAATAATTGTCTAACTTTTTTAAGGCACTTCATTATTCACACTTCTTTTTATTTTGCATGTGCCTTCATGCTATTCATCATTTGATGTAATTTCTTAGCAGAAGGTTTTTGACCCATTTGTAGCATCATTGCTCTTAATTGGTCTTCATTAATAGGTGGATTATCACGTAAGTATTTTTCCATGTATTTACGCGCCATGAAGAATCCACCAACAACTCCAACTAATAAAGCAATAACTATTAGCATAATCCAGATTCCAGTGCTCACTATTTACACTTCCTCTCCGTTAAACTTCTTTTATAAACTAATTTTACACAAAACTACTAAATATTTAAAGATGGGATTAGTAAAAATACACCTTAGTCATCTCGAAGATTCTTTTTACGTTGAACTTCTCGAACTTTTTCAGGGGTTACTTCTTTACCTTCTTTATTAAATATCCTAGTCATTTCAATTTGACTACGGAAATTTTCCTTAAATCTTTTTACATATTTTTTACGTAATTTTTTTTGTTCTTCTTGTTCTGATACAGTTAACCCTTCATCAGTTTTAGCTTTATGAGCTAACTCATTTATTCTAGGAATTAATTCTTTTAAAACTTTATCTTCTGCCATTTTATATCTCCTTAATTATTATTTAAGATTCTCAGGGGAACATTAGTTTGAATGTCCCATCAGCCTATGCTAACATTGTTGATAATATTATTAGTATAACGAGGTGATATAGTTTTGAAAATAGATAATACAAAAAATTCTAAACAATTTGATATTTTAATGTTTATTTGGAAAAAAATCAACGAACAAGGCTACCCACCAACTGTAAGAGAAATTGGTGATGCTGTAGCTTTATCATCAACATCGACGGTTCATGGTCATTTAACTCGATTGGAAAAAAAGGAATTAATTAAACGGAACTCAACTAAACCTCGTGCGATTGAAATTACTCCTAAAGGTATTGAAATCTTAGGGGTAAATCGCAATGTTAACAAAATTCCAATCGTTGGAACTGTGGCCGCAGGTAATCCCATTTTAGCTATTCAAGAAACTAACGATTATTTCCCACTACCTAACAATTTTCATCAAGCTAGTGACCAACTTTTTATGTTAAATGTCAAAGGTGATAGTATGATGAAAATTGGTATCTTAGATGGTGATCAAGTCATCGTTAGACGACAATCAACTGCTGAAAATGGTGATATTGTTATCGCAATGAATGATAACAACGAAGCCACTTGCAAACGTTTTTTTAAAGAAAGTGATCACTATCGATTACAACCTGAAAACGATGAAATGGCTCCCATCATTTTAAAAAATGTTACTATTTTAGGCATAGTAGTAGGTCTTTATCGTTCACACATTAATTAAATAACCGGTCCATTATATTTTTTAACAGGCATTTTATCAAAATCATATTTCTTAACATCTTCAAAAGTAGTGAGATAACTACGGATGCTTTCCGAAATCATGAGATTGACAATGCCTGTTTTTTCGTGAAAAACAATTACTGGTTTATGGTTAGCAACTGCATAACCAATTTCAAAGGCAGTTCCACTATCGACATTATCTCCAGTAAAATCAATTACAGCTAAAACTAAATCAGCCTTTAAAATTTCGTTTACATCATCATGATATATTTTATTGGCCCACTCAGGAGTTCCCGGTTCTTCACCTGGAAGATTCGTAGTTCTAGGACTAAAAAAGCTCTCTACTGTATTATTATTAGTTAAAATTTTTTCTAACTTTTCAATCCGTTCAACTTGTTCGTCATCAAAAAATGGGCCTGCTAAGTATATTCTTTTCATAATTGATTTAACCTCTTTCTAAATAAATTCGTTGGTTATTTTTAATTTCAGACAATACAAATCTAGCATGATCACTTGAAACATCAAATTGAACATTGTCATTAATGGAATTAGTCCAACTATTAAAAATGCTTTCATATTGACTGATACTAATTTGCTTGCGGTTTTTCAACATTGAGTTAAGTAAGTCACTGTTATTATATTTACTAAAGTTTGGTTGCAAAGTCATTGCAAAAAATTCACCTTGCGCACCCGAACCGTAACTAAACAAACCAATTCTATCACCTAAATTAAGTTTGGTAGAATTGTTAAGCAATGATAATAAACTTAAATATAAAGAACCTGTATATAAATTTCCTACTTGTTCATTATAAATTTTGCTAAAATCAAATTCAGATTTTAAATTAGTCTGTAATTTATCGTCGGCTTCTTGAAGAATGGAACGTAAGCCTTTAATCCCCATTTTTACATATGGTAAATGAAATACGAAAGCTTTAAAGTCACTAATTGTAGCATTATTCTTAAGCTTGTAATTTTGCCAAGTTTTTTGAAAAAAATCAACATATATATTGTTAGAGTAATGTCCATCAACTAAAGCTTCAGTCTTATTTAAAGGACGCCAGAAATCCATAATATCTTCTGAATGAAATGAACTATCTCCTTCAAATGCCAATAATTTTGGATGGGAACTAATTATCATGGCAACAGCTCCACCACCTTGAGTTACCTCACCAGGAGTGTTCAAACCATATCTAGCAACATCTGACCCCACTACCAAAGCCTTTTTATCTGGATGCAACGTAACGTATTCTCTAGCCATTTGAATTCCTGCTGTAGCTCCATAACAGGCTTGCTTGATTTCAAAAGCTCTAGCATTTGAATTAAGCTTTAATAAATTTTGCAAATAAATTGCAGCAGATTTTGAATTATCAACACCAGATTCTGTACCAAAAATAATTAGATCAATGTTATCTTTGTCATCTAAAGCAATGGGATAAGCAGCGTTAGCAGCCATAGTGACTGCATCTTGAGTTACTGGTATTACTGATTGTTCTTTTTGTCCTATACCAATTAAATATTTATTAGGATCTTCATGTCTAGCCAAAGCTAAATCATTCATTGCTACATACATATTAGGTGTGAAAAAGTTTATTTTATCAATTCCAACTGACATTAAATATCCTCCTACTTTTTTTATAATATAAAAGCACACCATTAATTGGTGTGCATATTAGTAAAATGATTAAATAAAATGAATCTTATATTCGTCAACATTATTTAAAGAGGTAATTACTTGACCTTCTTGTAAATCACCGGCATAAACAAATCCTTCATGCTTATGACCAGTAGAAATAAAGGTCCATTGAATTACAGCATTACCCACAAATCCTCCCGAAATGCGAACTCCAGAAAGTTGTCCAGTACTCTTGTCTGACAATTGTACTTCTTGATTACCTAAGTTTGGATTTATATTTAAGGTTAACATTGTACACTCCTTATGAAAATATGTAATACTATGAATAACATAGCATACTTTTTAAATTAATTATAACATAATTAAATGTTATAATGTTTATATAGGAAGGAGTATTTTGGTTGCAAAAAGGTAATAGAAAAAATCAAGATAAACTTGAAAAAAAGTTTAAAAATCATTGGTATACTAAATGGTGGATATATATTTTTATAATATGCGCTGCTATTTTGTCATCATATGTCTATAAAAAGGTGGAAACGCAAAGATTAAATAATGTTATAGTGAGAAACAAAAAGATTAAAGCCCCTAATCTTATTCATAAAAACGTTTTTGAAAAAGTACCTAAGAAGCAAAGACATAGAGAGTTAACAAATTATATTAACAATAAAATTTTAAATAAAGAAAAATATAAGATAACATTCAATAAATCTGATTATTTGATAATTGATATACCTAAAAATAATTACTTGATAGAGGAATTAAACAATGGTCGCACAAAGAAATGGGAGAAACTTACTAAAAAGTTAAATGAATTTACAAAATGGATTAGCAATAACTATGGGGAGCTTTATGCTAATGTTGCTATAGTTTACAACAACGAACAAAACAAAGTATTCTTTTTATCACAAAATGGTCACATTAAATTTAATGTATCAGATAAAATAAAAGAAAATTTAAAAAATAATAAATAAAAAGCTAGTTAATAATAATTAACTAGCTTTTTTAAATTTATTTAAAAATATTTTTACGAATGGCGAAAAAGATTCATAAGTTTTAATATCATTGTATTGACCATTAGTTTCTCCCCAAACTGATATTGCGGATCCAATATTATTTTTACTTTTATCAAGTTCTTTATTGTGTTCATCGTTCCAAATTTCTGGGTTCCAACGTTGTAATTCTTTTTCCCAAGTGTTAAAAGAATTCTTAGTAAAAGAACTTTTGTCTAAGATAATATAAGTATAGTAATTATTACAATTAATTGTTTTAAAACCCGCATGATTTAATTCTGGCATCGTAGCACGCAACCGTATATTGTTGTTGTACTCATCTTTATCACTAATTTCGCCACTAAGGCTCCAATAATTAATTAAGATGTTTTTATTATATTTATTGATTACAGATTTATGAAAACTATCATTCCACATCATCATGTGTAATCCATAGTAATTAAGATAATCATCCATCTTATTTATATACTTAACTACGTCTTTCTCATTTTCATGATTGTCAACAGATATTTCGTCTCCACCAATGGAAAAATATGCATTTTTAGGTAACATACCGAGGTACTCGTGAATTAATTTTTTAGAAAAATCCACCGTTTCTTCTTTTTGATAGTACATTTCATTGTAACCATCAGAATTTTTAACTTTATCAACTAGTTCTTTACCATTTTTTGTATATGATAGCAATTTGAAAATAGACTGTGCATGTCCTGGAACATCAATTTCCGGAATAACTTGTACTCTATGATTATATCCATAATTTATAATATCTAATAGTTGATTTTTGGATAAAAATGCTAAATTAGTTTTAGAATTATAATAAATATCATTAACTTTTCTAGCATTATCAACAGTTTGACCTAATGTTTCGCTTTCAACACCAAAACGTTCATTATCATTCAAATGTAATAAAATATAGTTTCCACCACAATTATGAATATCATTAATATATTTTTTGATATAGTCTGGAGAATGATATACCCTAGCACAGTCTAAATTAACTCCATACATCTTATCAGAATTATCACCATATATATTAAAGTTAGGGCTTAATGTTTTAATAAATGAAATGATAATTAATATAAAAAACAATATAAATATCTTTAATTTCATAATTTGAACCTTCTCTCAATAATGATAATTATATCATCATAAGTATAAAAAATAGTAAATATATATTATATTAAAAAAGTCTAAAACCTATAAAAAGTTTTAGACTTTTTTAACAATAATGTAATTAATTATAGTAATTCAGCAAAAACATCTTCTTGACTATTCAAAAACTCATCGCCTGGACCAATATTAGTAACCTTAATATTAGTAACTGCTTTTTCTACTAAATCATCTACATCAATATTTCCTTCAAACATTCGAGCTTTCAAGGTATCTGGCTTAGTTTTAGGTGCAGGCGGTGTAAAAATAGTACAACAATCTTCAAATGGTAAAATGGATAATTCATAAGTGTCAATTTTTTCCGCTATTTTAATTATCTCCGTTTTATCCATAGAAACTAACGGTCTTAGTACTGGTAAATTAGTAACATCATTAATTGCCATCATACTTTCCAAAGTTTGAGAAGCAACTTGACCTAGTGATTCGCCAGTAAAAATCCCCTTGCAATTACGTTTTTTAGTAATAGCATCAGCTATTTTAAGCATCATACGACGCTGAATAGTCATTAAGTATCCTTCAGGTACTTTAGCCTTAATTTCTTCTTGAATCTCAGTGAAAGGAACCTCAATAAATTGAATATTACCAGAAAATTTAGCAATTTTAGCGGCTAGTTCCTTTGTCTTTGCTAATGCTTGTGGACTAGTATATGGAGGACTATAAAAATGAATCATATCAATTTTTACTCCTCTTTTCATACCTAAGTATGCTGCAACTGGTGAATCTATCCCACCAGATAGCATCATAGTAGCTTTACCACCGGTTCCAACCGGTAAACCACCAGCTCCAGCAATCGTAGAACTAGATAAGAAAATACCGTTCATTCTTACATCAGCTTCCAGAACTATATCTGGATTCTTCATTTTAACTTGGATTCCATCAACATTGTTAAGTACATATCCTCCTAATGCATCGTTTATTTCTCTAGTATGCATAGGAAAATTTTTATCTTGACGTCTAGTTTTTATTTTAAACGTCATACCTGGTTTAAATTGCTCCTTTATCATTGACGTAGCAATTTCTTTTGCTTTTTCAATATCTTTTTCAATTCGAATTGCTGGAGAAAAATTTTCGATACCAAAAACGCCTTTTAAGCGATCAATAACTTTATCTGAATCTTCATCATTGAGCTTAACATGTAGACGATCATGTTGTGCTAGTATATTTAAACTAGGAAAATCTTTCAAAGCATGTCGAACATTATTTCCTAACTGTTGAATAAAGTCTTTACGGTTTTTACCCTTTGTAGATAATTCACCATAACGAACCATTATTTCAGAATACTTCATTAATCTGTCCTTTCTAGAACTTAAAATTAACCATTAATTTTACTAAACTTTTTATATAAGGAATCAAAAACTCGATTAAACATTTTAGCTTCTTCAAGTGTATTATTTTCATCTAGAGAAATTCTTACAGCACTATCAGCTATAGATTGTGGAACTTGCATAGCACTTAGTGTACCAGAAGTTTCATTTTTCTTTGATGAACAAGCACTGGTAGTTGAAATATAAATATCATTGCTTTCAAAAGCGTGAACGATTGTTTCGCCTCGCACTCCTGAAATTGCAAAGCAAAGAATATGAGGTGCAAATAACTCATAGTTCAATTTAGAAAAAATAGTGACATTTTCAAATTGAGATAAATGATTATATATTTTTTCTTTTATTGAACGTTGTTTATTAACACTCTCAGCTTCATTTTCTAATAATAACCTTAAAGATTTGGCCATAGCTGCTATAGCTGGAAGGTTTTCAGTTCCACTACGTAGATTGCTTTCCTGTCCACCACCATCCATTAGAGGCATAATGTGACGACCAAATTTTTTATAAATAAAACCAATTCCTCGTGGAGCATGGAACTTGTGACCTGAAAAAGTTAAGAAATCAATTCTATTATTTTTAAGAATAAATTTCAAGCCCTTTCCGATTCCTTGAACTGCATCAACATGAAAGTGAATACTAGGAAATTTTTTTAAATACTCTGCAACTTCGTTAGTTGGTTGAATAGAACCTATTTCATTATTAACCAACATGACTGATACCAAAATTGTATCTTTACGTATAGCTTCCTTAAGAGCAGAAATTGAAATTCTTCCATTTTCATCAACAGGTAAATAGGTAACCTCAAATCCCTGTCGTTCTAATTGTTGGCAAGCATTAATAACTGCCGGATGCTCTATTGAAGTTGTTATTATATGTTTACCATACTCTTGTTTAGCTAAAGCAGTTCCTTTAATAATCCAATTATCACCTTCAGTTCCACCACTGGTGAAATATATTTCATTCATCTTAACATCTAACAGATTAGCAATCTGTTGTCTAGATTGTTGTAGTAAATGAAAAGATTGCTCACCAAATGAATGTAAGCTAGAAGGATTACCCCATATTTTTTCTGATACTTTTACATACGTATCTAAAGATTTAGCATTTATTTTTGTTGTTGCACTATTATCGAAATAAATCATTTAGTATTGATCTCCTAATCAATGAAATTATTATATATCTACACAAAGTAAAATCAAATAAAAAATAACTAAAATTTTTAGTTATTTTTCTCCTTATCATATTCAGATTGAATTCTTTGTAATATTCCGGGTTCAACTTTCTCTAAAGCAGTTGAAATAATTTGTAAGCTTTTATCATATTCATAATTTTCATAAAAATATTTTTTAGATTGTTCAAGTGCAACTGAGATATTGTCATTATTGTTTTTATAATGATTAGAATACTGCATCAATCTTTCTGATAAAATGACATTATCAGCAATAAAATGAGTTTCTTTCAACAATTTCTGCATATCATCATAAATTAATGAAACTTTTTTATTTATAAAATCCATGCTGATTCTATCTTGATTTATATCCTTAGACAAACTTTTAACTCTTTTTCTCAAAGTATCATATTTTTCTAAATAGCTACTCTTTACTCCAGGTAAATTTAATTTATCAATTTCTCTTTGCATTTTTAATAAATTTAATTCAAATTGTTGAATAGATTCACGAGCCTTTTTTTCTTCATCATTCAAATCTGATACTGAAGCATTTATATCTCTCTGATTTTTTTCAATCTTACTTAAATCAGCTTTTGCTTTTTGCTGATTACTTAAAATTTCAGAATATACAGCTTCACCAGATTTTAAAAGTTGATAATCATTTTTGTAAGTGTCATAAATTTTATTAAGCGTATTACCAAAGGATTTAGTATTTTTGATTTCATCATGATTTAGTGTATAGTTTTTGCTTAATTGCTCAAGTTCTAACATCAAAGAATTGTTTTGTTTTCGTGCATGAACAATAAAATCATGAACTACTTTAATATTTTTCATAACTTTCTTTTTAGCTAAAATTTCTTTTTCCATTTCTTCATACATAGAATCAATACAATCAGAAATAGAATTATTATAAGAAACCACGTCTCCAATTTTTAAATCTTTTAATGCAGCTAAAGATTCATTGACTTCAGATTCTAATTTGTCAAGCAAAACTTCAAATTTATCGTCTGAAAATCGATAACATTCTTTAACCATTCTTTTATGAACATCTTTAATCTCACTTAACTGCTTAGGAAAGACCTTATTCAGACTTTTATACAGTTTAGGAATATTTTCCATCAAATATTCAATTTTTTTTAAATGATTTTTTAATGGAGTAACCATTTTTTCAGCAGAAGAATGGTCTCCACTGAGAACTAATTTTGAAAATTCATTAATTTTTTTGCTTAAATTACTTAAATCATCTTCAATTTTTCCAGCACTATTACCATACAAGTAATTTTCGTTCAATATCTTTTTATTATATTGTTTAAAATACTTGTTAAATTCTTTTAAATCTTTAGAATGTTTATCATTCAATTTTTCAAAATCATTTAGTTTTATTTTTAGTAACTTTAAGCGACTATTAATAGAGTCAATCTTAGCAAGATTACGTTTTTGTAAATTATTTGCAGTTAATAATTTATAATTATGTGCAAATAATTCAGCTTTAGACAGAGACTCCCTTGCATTTAAAACTTCAACATCATAAATCTCACTATATTCTTTTAAATGTTTTTTTAATTGTTTTAGAGATTCCCCATTAAGATTTAATTTTTTAATTTTTTTAAAGTCTTCCATAAGAGAATTATCTGTAGCATTTTTTAACTTTTTTTCTGTTTTTTTTATATTTTTTTGTAAATTATATCTAATAATATAAACAATAAGTCCTAAAACAACAAATATTATTATTGTTATTAAAGTTAAAAGTAATATCTGGTTAGGCATTGTGTTGTCCGTCTCCTCGTAAAATTAATCTTAATAAAATATGTAAAAATTGATTTTATATAAAGTAAATAATAAAATCGTTAAATATATATTATATCACATTAAATATATAGTCCAATAATATTAAAAAGGAGTATTCTAATGCATAAGAACATTTTAAATGAGCAACTAAGTGCTTTAATTAAAAATGAACCAGATAATTTAGCTAACATGGCTAATACATCAGCTTTTTTAATGCAATTTATTGAAAATATAAATTGGGCTGGATTTTACCGATATGAAAAAGAAAACGATGAATTAGTTTTAGGACCATTTCAAGGTAAAATTGCTTGCGTACACATAAAAAATGGACAAGGAGTTTGTGGGACAGCGTTTAGAAAGCAAAAAACTCAAAGGATTAATAATGTGCATAAGTTTCCTGGACATATAGCATGCGATGCTGAAAGTATGTCAGAAATAGTAATTCCATTAGGAGAATTTGGTGTTTTAGATATTGATTCTCCGATAGAGAATAGATTTTCCACACAAGATCAATTAATAATTGAGGAACTAGCAAATACATTTATTAAAACATTGACAAAGAATTAATAATTAAGTAGAATATTCAACGTGTAAAATAATGCAGCAGTGTATGGTAAGCTCGTCAACATATTGATGCCATTAATGGTTCTATAAGTAACCCTACGGCTGCTGGGGTGAAAGTTGCAAAACAATATGCACGAATACTAAATACACAAAAGATTATTTTACTCCAAAAAAATTATTGGAGGAACTTTTTATGTCTAGATATACAGGTCCAAGTTGGAGAATTTCACGTCGTCTTGGTATTTCTTTATCAGGTACTGGTAAAGAATTAGCTCGTCGTCCTTACGCACCAGGAGATCACGGTCAAGGCCGTCGTCAAAAACTTTCAGAATACGGTCTTCAATTAAAGGAAAAACAAAAATTACGTTTCATGTACGGAATGACTGAACGTCAATTCTCATCATTATTCGTTCGTGCAGGTAAAATTAGAGAAGGTCGTCACGGTGATAACTTCATGATTTTACTAGAACGTCGTTTAGATAACGTTGTTTACCGTTTAGGTTTGGCTACTACTCGTCGTCAAGCTCGTCAATTAGTTAACCATGGTCACATTACTGTTGATGGTAAACGTGTAGATATTCCTTCATACGAAGTTAAAGTAGGACAAGTTGTTAGTGTTCGTGAAAAATCAAAAGACTTACAAATCATCAAAAATGCTGTTGAAGCCGTTGTTGGACGTCCTCAATACGTTGAATTTGATGCTGACAAGTTAGAAGGTTCTCTAACTAGATTACCTCAACGTGATGAAATGAATGCTGATATTGATGCTTCTCTTATCGTTGAATACTACAACAAACTATAATTTAATTATAATTTATTTACAAAAGCGTTTTGCATATGCAAAACGCTTTTTTATTATATTATTAATTGTTAGTATAATAGTTATTAAAATAACTTTTTTATAGGAGATTTTAAAATGAGTAATAATGATAACGTTCAAAATCGATTTGATCAATCAGTTAGTGGAACAACTCCTAAAATAAATCCGGATGAACAAAGAAAATATTTAGGAACTTTCAGAGAACGTGTCTCACTAGGAATACAGATCAAAGATTTATCAGATAATTACGCAATCGAATGCTTATTAAAAGAATTTAATGATAATAGTGATTATCAATTGATATTAAATGGCAATGTTGATCACAGTCTATTGTCCCCTTTTATTAAAAATGCATCACAAAATAATATTAAATTTACCATCAAAAATGATTCATTTTATAAAAACGAAAATGATGACTACGGAGCTATTTATGCTGCGAAGTCAGCTATTAATGTCAATCCAATAAACTATAAAGAAAAATATCCTAAACAAGATATAAATACTAAAAACAAAGAAAATCCAAAAAATAATAGCTTTTTTAATAAAATATTGAAGTTTTTTAAATAGGAGGTTGTATTTTGAAACCTCTAGCATACCGTATGCGACCTACAAATATTCAAGAAATTGTAGGTCAAAAACATCTAGTAGGTCCAAATAAAGTAATTAATCGCATGGTCAAAGCAAAAGTTTTATCTTCAATGATTTTATACGGGCCTCCTGGCACTGGCAAAACTAGTATTGCCAGTGCAATTGCTGGAACTACTCAATATGCATTTAGAATTTTAAACGCGGCTACGGATAGCAAAAAGGATTTACAATCCGTAGCTGAAGAAGCTAAAATGAGTGGAACGGTAATTTTATTGTTAGATGAAATTCATCGTTTAGATAAAACTAAGCAAGATTTTTTATTACCACTAATGGAAAGTGGAAAAATAGTCTTAATTGGCGCTACAACTGAGAATCCTTATATTAGCATTAATCCGGCTATACGTAGTCGAGCTAGTATTTTTGAAGTCTTCCCCCTATCTAATAATGATATTAAAGAAAGCTTGAATAGAGCTATCAAAGATAAAACTAATGGTCTAGGAAAATACAAAATTAACGTTTCAGATGATGCACTAAATTTCTTATCAGCAAGTACAAATGGAGACTTAAGAAATGCACTAAACAATTTAGAACTAGCTGTAATGTCTGGAAAAAATGAAAAAAATGAAACCATAGAAATCAAATTGTCAGACGTTGAAGATTGTCTACAAAAGAAACCTATCTCCGGAGATAAAAATGGAGATAGTCATTATAATGTCATTTCTGCTTTACAAAAATCAATTCGTGGATCAGATGTTAATGCTGCTTTACACTACGCAGCTAGGTTAATATATTCAGGAGATATTCAATCACTTTCTAGAAGGTTAATGGTTATTGCTTATGAAGATATTGGATTAGCTAATCCAAATCTTTGTAGTCGAACCATTCAAGCAATAGACGCTGCAAATAAACTAGGACTACCTGAAGGAAGAATTCCAATCTCTGATACTATAATTGAAATGTGCTTATCACCTAAATCTAATTCCGGCATAGCAGCTATTGACGAGGCAATTAATCGTGTTAAAGAAAATAATTATGGAGAAATACCTAATTATTTAAAAGATAATCATTATTATGATGCAAAAAAAATGGGTATTGGTAAAAATTACAAATATCCACATGACTACCCTAACGATTGGGTAAAACAACAATATCTACCCGATAAAATAAAAAATGATCAATATTATAAACCCAAACAAAACGGGAAATTTGAAACTGCTTTTAGTAAACAATACCAAAAATTATTAACAGCTCAGAAAACAAAAAACAATAAAAAACAATGAGGTAATATCCATGACTGCAATCATTATATTAATGATAATATTCGCTGTCTTACAATTAATTGTAGGTAGCTTTTTATTTAAACATCAAAACAAACCTTTTATGTCATTTCATCCTGAAAATGACCCTTTGCTAAGTAAAATAATTAAAAACTTTGGAATTACTTTCATAATACTATTTATAATTTCTGTTATTTCAATTATTATTGCAAACATGATTTTTATGATGATAGTTATTTTTGTTAGTTGTATGATTGTAATGGCAATGCAACTCACTCTCTCAAAATTTTTCTTAAAATAAGTGCTTATATTTATACATTTATAAAAAATAAAGTAAAATATAGGTTGTGAGGTGATTGTTATGTTGCAAGATTACAATAATATTTTAGTACCAATTGATGGTTCAAAGAATGCAGAACTAGCTTTTAATAAAGCATTAGAAGTTGCCAAAAGAAATAAAGCTAATCTACATTTAGTACATGTAGTAGATGAAAGAGCATTTCAAAACTTATCTAGTTTTGACGCAAAAATGATTGAGGAACTTACCGACAGTTCTAAGAAAACATTAGAAAAATATTTAAAAAAAGCAAAAGACTTTGGATTAAGTGACACCGACTACTCAATTGAATATGGATCACCTAAAGTAGTAATTGCTAAGGATGTTGTAAATAAATTGAACATTGATTTAGTAATGATGGGGGCCACTGGTTTAAATTCAGTTGAAAGATTTCTTATTGGTTCAGTAACTTCATTTGTAACTAGAGTTGCTAAATGTGATGTTCTAATCGTAAAAACCAACTTAGAAAACAAATAATTATAATAAAAAAGACGCATGATGGATTTATTCCTTCACTGCGTCTTTTTTAAAAAGTACATATAATCTTTGAGATTCATTTATAGATTCGATATTACTATAAAATTCTCCCATATGTATGGCAAAGTTCAAATGTTTCAAAGCATCATTAGTTTTACCAATCTTAAATAAACTAAGAGCCTTTAAATTTTTCAGTTCACATAGTTTAAAAGCTAAAAAATTATTTTTTAAGTTACAAATAATAGATTCATAAAATTTCAAAGCTTCTTCATGTAAGTTTAAAAATTGATATATTTTAATTACTTTTAAATATAGAATTATTAAAAATTGACCGTTACTTTCTTTAAAACTGATATTTGATAATTCCTTACCTAATATGTTTATCTGCATTATAAGATGTCTAATACTAAAATTATTTTCATATAAATATATTTCTAGCATGCCAATGGAAGCTCCAACACTATAAATGTTATTTAACATGTTTTTACAAAGTAAATTTACTTGATTATAAAAAAACATAGCTTTGTTTGAATTTTTGTGCAAATGAAAATTTAAGTAACCTTGACAATAACAGTACTTAATTCGACTATTTTTTGTCTCTATTAAATCATAATTGACTTGATCCATGTATTCATCAGCTTTTATTAACTCGTTGTTAAATATGTAATTATCAATATCTTCTGAATGATTAAATGTACTATTTATATCTATAATAACCTTATCAATGGGAATTTCTAATCTATTACATATAGAACTTATAGTGGTAATACTTGGGCAAGTGCCATTGTGTTCAATATTACTAATGTTAGCTTGTGTACAAATCCCCTTAGATATATCAGTTTGTGTTAATCCTTTAGCTAACCTACAATTTCTTATGACATCGCCTTTTATATTCAAATTTTAAGCCCCTTTTGTGTTTATAATTTTTTTGATATGGCATAAATAAATATTATATTATAATTAATGATTATTTTCAATATAAAAATAGATAGTACCCATTAGAAATGAATACTACCTATTTTTATATAAATTATGAAAGTGGTTTAAAATCATGAATAATTTTAGCTTTTCTGTTAAATTCATCAAAAGCTAATTTAATTAAACGATCAATTAATTCTGTATAGCTAATCCCTGAAGCTTCCCATAATTGTGGATATAAACTGATATTCGTAAACCCTGGTAATGTGTTAACTTCACCTAAGTATGGTTCATCGTCTTTAGATACTAAGAAATCAATTCTTGCCATTCCTTTTAAGCCTAAAGCTCTATAAGCAGCTAATCCCATGTCTGTAATCTGTTTAGATAGCTTATCTGAAACTTCAACCGGAATATCGAATTGAACCTGGCTAGCATCAACAAACTTATTATCATAAGTATAAAATGCATCTTGTTCAGGAACCTTAATTGCACCTAAACAAGAAGCAATAGGATTTTCGTTACCCAATATAGAAATTTCTAATTCTCTAGGACCGTCAATAGCTTGTTCAGCAAGAATCTTGTAATCATATCTAAAAGCATCTTTTAGACCTGCTTCGTATTCTTCTTCATTGGTTACTTTATGAATTCCAACGGAAGAACCTTGATTAGCAGGTTTTAAGAAAATAACTTTACCAAATTTTTTACTTAACTTATCATAGTTCCATTCGTCCTTGTTAAATGGAGTGATAAGTTCATATTTAGTATTTTGAATGCCATGTAAGTTTAGCATTTTCTTAGTAATATCTTTATCAAATCCCATAGCTGATTCTAAAATTCCGCTACCAACATATGGTTTATTCATTAATCTTAACAAACCTTGAATAGTACCATCTTCACCTAAGTTACCATGAACTATTGGAAAGAATACATCAATATCCTTCACTTTAGATAAATTTATAACATTAGCTAATGGATTTGATTGATCTAATTTAGGTAGCTCTTCAGCTACTACATCATCTTCATTTTCACCATCAAAGATACGATGTGAAGCTTCATTACTTAAAATTACTCCATTTTTAGTAATCAAAAACAAACTAATGTCATACTTACTTTTATCCATTGCATCATAAATATTGTGTGCCGATCTTTTAGAAACATCATGTTCGGATGAATTGCCTCCGAATAACAATGCTAAATGTAATTTTTTATCCAATTAAATCCCGTCCTATCTATAAATCTAAGAAACTTAATTATAGCATCATTCTACTAAAAAATATATCAAAAAAGCAATCCTAGTCCTTATAAACTTGAATTTTTGAATTAAATTTATAACTTAAAAATGCTAAAAATATATCGATAATTATCATATCAAAAGCAAATAAGATTGGATTAAAGTACATCCCATCTTTAACTAAATTTAAACCAAATATAGATAAAATAAATTTACCCATTGAAACTGCTAATGCATTTCCGCCCATATATTCTAAATATGCAAAAAACATTCCAATCATAAATGGTACAGCAATTACTAAAGCGATAATAGCAAATACAATAATTCTTCTCATCTTTTTAGTAAACATCAAATAGAAATTATTAAAAGCCATAAAGAAATAAATTGAACATAAGGTTACTAAAAGAGAAAGAAAAAATGACATTAAAAAGTTAAGCGTTGAGTTATTAAAGTAGGAAAAAAATGAAAATTCTGTTGTTAAAACACGTGGAATAAAATTACCGCGGCCTGCAAATACATATGGTTCTTCAATTAACTTAATTATAAAAGATACTATTCTTGTAATTAAAACAAACGCAGTCAATAAAAACATTCTGGTTTTCCAATAAGATTTACGAGAAATACCGTTGGACATAGCAAATCTAAAATTAGTGTTATTAAACAAAGTAACAATTATTAGTGATACTCCTAAAGCCGCCGTAATAAAATCAGATGAAACACCAGTAAAAATATCACTAAATGTAAAACTTCCGGTTAAAATATGAAATATAATTGGTAACAACCAAAAAAGTAACAAAAAGAAAAAGAATACCCAAAATGTAATATTTACGTAACTATGAACTAAATATTTTTTTAGTTTTAAATGCATGTGAAACATCCCCCCTGAATTTTAAATTCTATTCTCTATCTGTTAAATTGACGAATAATTTTTGTAAATCAATATTTGAAATAGTAACCGTATCTGGAATTGGTTTATCATTTAAATCACCAAATATATAATTTGATTTGATTTTACCTAATGATTCCGAACCAATTATATTTAAGCCCTCAGTATATCGATCAACTTCAGCAGCCGGGCCTGTTACTTCATAAGATGATTTTAAAAGACTCTCTGTCGAATCATTAATTAATACTTTACTATCTTTAATCACAATTACATCACTTATAATATTAGCAATTTCTTCAATAATGTGCGTTGAAATCACAAATGTTCTAGGTCGATCACTATATGTTTGAATCAGTGCATTATAAAAAACATCCCTATTTTTAGCATCCAAACCTAAAATAGGTTCATCTAAAAATATATAATCTGCCGGAACACATAGCGCAACAATAGCCTTAACAATTGAATTGTAACCGGTTGATAAATTTCCAAATTTGCTATCTTCATTTAATTTAAATTCACTAGATAGCTTTTTACATAAATCATAATCAAATTCTTTATATATATCAGCAATCCAACTAAACATGTCTTTTATTTTAAATCTATCAGGATATACATCCACTTCACTAGTTAAATAAATTCTAGAAAGTTGTTCATCATTATCATGAATAGTAATACCATCTAATGTGACAGATCCATGATTGCTAAATTTTCTATCAGCTATAATATTCATTAATGTACTTTTCCCCGCACCATTACGACCTAGCAATCCATAAATTTTTTCCGGTTCGATATTAAAACTTATATCATCCAAAACTATATCTTTACGAAATTTTTTTACTAGGTTTTTAATTTCAATACCTTCGATCATGATTCATACCCCCGTTTAATCAAATTAACAATTTGAGTTTCATCCATGTTCAAATTTTTAGCTTCATATACTAAATTCACAATATAATCATTATAAAAATTATCTTGTCTATTTTTGATTATTTTACTTTGAGCACCTACGCTCACAAAAGTTCCTCTTCCACGTCTTTTTTCTAGTAAATGATTATCAACTAATATATTCATACCCTTTAAAACTGTTGCTGGATTAATTTGAAAATTTTTAGATATTTCAGTAGTAGATGGAATTTGGCTACCTTCTTTAAAGGTTCCTGTAAAAATAGCATCTTCAATTTGCTCCGCTACTTGTAAAAAAATAGGCTTTGCACTATTGAAATTAAACTTCATTAATTTTTCACCTCAATCTATTTAAAAAGATTACTTTAGGTTTGTTACTGTTGTAACTAACTATATATTCAAAACGCTAATCTGTCAATAATTACATAAAAAAAGAGTTGAATTTTAATTCAACTCTTTATTATTTAACATTTCCCGCGGGTAAAACTGCACCATGATACTTATCTTTAATCCATTGTTGAGTTTCTTTAGATTGTAAAGCTTTCATCAATAGTTTTATTGCGCGACTATGTTGATTATCTTTCCTGGCTACCAAAATATTATTATAAGGGGAATTAGATGAAGCTTTTTGTAAAGCAATTGCATCCTTATCAGGATTTAACCCACTTTGCACAGCATAATTAGAATTAATAGCTACTGCATCGCCTTCATTATGTTGATAAATCATAGGCATCAGCTTAGCTTCATACCCTGTTTTAAATTTTAAATGTTTGGGATTCCAAGCTATATCAGAAAAATTAGCCTGTTCAATTTTTACTCCCTTTTTGATTCTAATTAAACCATTTTGTTGAAATAATTGAATGATTCTACCATAGTCAGGAGCATTACTACTAACTAAAATGGTTGCACCGTTTTTTAAATCACTTAATTTTTTAACTTTTTTAGAATATATTCCCATTGGTTCCAAATGCACTGGTCCAATATCCACTAAGTTGCCATTATATTCCTTATTCCATGTATCTAAAAAAGGAACCGTTTGAAAATAATTAGCATCTGTTTGTTTCCCTACTAACGCCCTATTAGGTAAAACATAATCTTGGAAAGTTTTAATGTCTAATTTGATACCCTCTTTTTTTAATTGTGGAGCCACATGTCTCAAAATTTCAGCATGTGGAATATTTGAAGCTCCAACTATTAATGTATTCTTCGATTCATAAGTTCCTGGACCAATTGAAATTAAACCAATAAGGGCCAAAAATAGACAAATAATGACGGTTATTTTTTTCATAATTGTCTTTCTCCTCCCAAACTATAATGATCGTTTGTCTACGTGTTTAACAAGCAAGTCTCCTAAGAATTGAATTATTAACACAATTAATAAAATAATAACTGTAGCTACTAAAGTAACGGTATTATTATTAGATTGAAAACCGTCTAAGTATGCTAAATAGCCCAATCCACCAGAACCAATCGCACCAGCCATTGCAGTATATGAAATAAGTGATATAGCTGTAACTGTACCACCAGCAATTAAAGCTGGCATGCTTTCTGGTAATAACACTTTCCAAATTACATCCCAACTAGTACCACCCATAGATTTGACTGCTTCAATAACCCCAGCATCTATTTCTCTGAAATCGGCTTCTACCATTCTGGCATAAAATGGTGCTGCTGAAATAACTAAAGATGGAATGGCAGCTTTAGGTCCAATAATTGTTCCAACTAAATCTTGTGTAAAAGGTAATAACAATACAATTAAGATAATAAATGGAATGGAACGAAATACATTAACTAGAAAAGAAACCAACCAATTAACAAACTTATAACCAATACCTTTTTTATCTCTAGTTTCAAATAAAATTAGTCCTAAAGTAATTCCTACAAAGATAACTATAATCATAGAAATTGCCGTCATCCAAATAGTTTCCCATGTTGCTTGTTGCATTGAACTCCAATTTACATTTTTAAATTGAAAATAAGATTGAATTCCTTGACTATTCATTGTTGATCACCTCAGTTTCGATTTTTAATGATTTTAGATAATCTATAGCAGATTGCTGTTCTGATATTTTGTCATTTTGCAAGTGCACAATCAACGATCCAATTGAACCGCCTTGAATTTGATGAATTGAACCTTCTAAAATACTAATTTCAATTGAAGAAAATTTCCTTAATAGATGAGAAATAATTGGTTTTTGTGCTTTGTCACCATTAAAAGTTAATTTTACAATTACTCCGTTAGGATAATTATTAACTAAACTTTCGACTGTTGAGTTTAAATCGTCAGAATTAAAACTAGAGTCTTCATTTACAAAACGTTTAGTAATTGCTGCTTGAGGACTATTAAAAATATTTACTACGCTATTTTGTTCAACCACTTGACCTTTTTCCATAACCGCAACTTGTTCAGCAACTTTTCTAATTGCATGCATTTCATGAGTTATAAGCACAATAGTTAAATTGAGTTTTTGGTTAATATCTAATAGTAAATCTAAAATTTCGTCAGTTGTTTGTGGATCCAAAGCACTTGTAGCTTCGTCAGAAATTAATATTTCAGGATCATTAGCTAAAGCTCTAGCAATCCCTACTCTTTGCTTTTGTCCACCAGATAATTCTGATGGGTAATCATTTTCACGACCTTCTAATCCAACTAGTTTTACTAAATTTAAAGCCTTTTGATGACGATCTTCTTTTTTTACTCCAGCAATTTCTAATGGTAATTCTACATTTTGAACAATAGTTCTAGACCACAGTAAATTAAAATGTTGAAAAATCATTCCAATTTTTTTCCGTTCTTCTCTTAAATCTCGATTACTTTGTTTTAAAATATTCTTACCATTAATTAAAATTTCACCACTTGTAGGAGCTTCAATTCCATTTAGCATTCTAACCAAAGTACTTTTACCAGCTCCAGAATAACCAATAATTCCAAATATTTGTCCATCTTTAATTTTTAAATTCACATTATTAACAGCTGTCAAATCAGAATTACTTAAACGATATTTTTTAGAAACATTTTTAAATTCAATCATTAAAAATAACACTCCTCTCCTTAAATAAAAAAGCTTTTCATCCCTTACTATAAAAAATTATAGTAAAGGGTGAAAAGCTTCACGTTACCACCTTTATATTATAGTTATTTCACAATAACTAACTCAACAAGTTAAATCGATTATTTAACTTTAGCAATGTAATGTATGCCAAACATTATAAACTTGTAATTAAACTCATTTATAAACCTTTTAATAGGACCATATTCAGTAGAACTGCATATCCCTTTTTCACCAAATTAGGGCTCTCTAACATATTCAGCTGTTACTTACTCATCCTATAATCAATTTTTAATAAAGTATATACATACTCATATAAAAAGTCAATTAATTAAATAAAATCTTTTTGTCCACTAAACATATAGCCACGGTTATGATATTGCATCGACATAATTAACCCAATTCCTATCATATTACCAATTAGGGCCGAACCACCTTGACTAACAAATGGCAATGGAATTCCAGTTAAAGGTAATAATCCAATACTCATTCCAATATTTTCAAAAACATGGAATAAAATCATCATAATAATTCCTGTAGATATATAAGCATAGTAAACGTTCTTAGTTTGAAAAGTTACCTTAATCATTTGATATATCAATAAAAAGTACAATAGGATTAATAACAAGCCACCAATAAATCCAAAGTTTTCACCTACTACTGAGAAAATCATATCTGACTCTCTGACTGGAACATACACGTGAGAAACATTAAAACCAGTTCCGTGAATACCACCAGATCCAATAGCTTTAATACTCTGCCATAATTGATAACCAGAACTACTTAAATTACTGGCGGGGTTCAACCAATCGTCAACACGATTAAATTGATATTCTTGAAATCCTAACGATTCCAATAATTTTCTACCACCAGGAATAATAACCAACGCTAAAGCCGTACCACCTAAAGTAGCAGCTGCTGTAAAAGCTGGCACAATAATTTTCCATGTAACCCCAGATATTATGACCATACCACTCAAAATTGCCAAGAAAACTAACATTGTTCCAAAATCATTTTCTAGTTTTAACAATACACAAATAGGTAAAGTCCATAAAACCATTTTACCAATTAAGATAAAATCATTTTTAACACTGTGATAGCCAAAAGCATTATTATGTTCAACAATAACTCTAGATAGCATTACCACAAAGGCGGGTTTCATAACTTCTGCTGGCTGAAAGGTTAAAGGTCCTATTTTAAACCAACTTTTAGCTCCAGTTTGAACGTAAAAGTAACGGCTATAAAAAATTAATAAAGCTCCCAGTAATAACAGTGCTCCCCAATAAATAATTGGTGCTACTTTCCACAATTGTTCTGAGTCAAATTGCATCATAATAATAACAATTCCAACTCCAATAGCATACCAGATAACCTGCATAATTAATTGTTTAACTATATTATTAGAACTAGAATCATGTGACATTGCAATAAAAATAGAACCTAGTCCCACTAAAGCTAACATTAAAACACAGAATATTATTCCCCAATCAATGCGGTTGTCTTCTTCATTTGATTTTTGATTTTTTGTAACCAATTGAAACGTCCCCTTTTACATCATAATGACTTCAAAAGGCATCATTAATTTTTGTGTAAATGATATTCGCTTAGAAGAACTTCAATTCCTTCATCCGCATTTTTCACACGAAAAACGTCATTATTTGAAGATGTTACTTCATATTTGTTATTTTCAATTTCACGAATTTTACCGATGCTTTCATTTCCTACTTTAAGAACATCATAAACATCACCGTTTAATTTTTCAGTTTCTAACTGAACTTGAATATTTTTTTTACTTTTTGACATGCTTACCTCCAAAATAAAAATAGTCGACTTAATATCGGCTACTTTAAGTTAATTGAGCGACGATATTGTTCTCTTGCTCGCTTATTTCTATAGATTGAAAATTTATCGGGTACCGGATCATAACCACCGTGAATAAACGGATTACATCTGATGATTCTAGCTATTCCCATTATTAAACCTAATAAAACCCCGTGTTTACGTAATGCAACTATCATATAGGTAGAACATGATGGATAGTACTTACAAGTGGGTGGAAATAGTGGTGAGATAAATTTTTTATAAAAATTAACTAGTAAGATTAATATAGTTTTCATTGATCTTCGCTGGCATTGATTAACTTGTTTTCCTTACCATCTTTACTAATATGTTCTAATAAAGCGCCAGCACCCTTAGCTACATTGTTTAATGGATTTTCTGAAATAACTACTGGAACAGTTAAAACATCAGCAATGGCCTTGTCAATTCCTTTAAGAAGTGAGCCACCACCAGTTAACATCACGCCACGATCAACAATATCTGAAGCTAATTCTGGTGGAACAACTTCTAATACATCTTTAGCAGCTGAAATGATTTGATTAACTGTATCAGAAAGTGCTTCACTAATTTCTTGGCTAGTCAAAGTCAATGACTTAGGCATTCCACTAACTGCATCACGACCTCTAACTTCCATAGTTTTAGAGTCAGTTGAATGTGTATCAGCATTGCCAATGGTCATCTTTATTTTTTCAGCAGTATGTTCACCAATGATTAAACTATGGTTATTTTTAACGTAATTAACAATATCAAAATTCATTTGATCACCAGCTAAACGAATTGAATTGCTTGCTACGATGTCACCTAAGGATAGTACTGCAATATCAGATGTTCCACCACCAATATCAATTACCATATTACCTTTTGGTTGAAAAATATCCATACCTGCACCAATAGCAGCTACTTTAGGTTCTTCTTCTAAGTAAACTTTTCCACCACCGGATTTTTCGGCTGCTTGAATAATTGCTTTTCTTTCTATGTTAGTAATATTAGTTGGTGCACAAATCATAGTCTTTGGTTTAGACATAAATCCTTTAACATTTAGCTTGTTAATGAAATAAGTTAACATTTTTTCAGTAACGTCAAAGTCAGAAATAACTCCGTCTTTTAATGGGCGAATAGCTCTAATGTTACTAGGAGTTCTACCTACCATACGATAAGCTTCTGAACCCACTGCCAAAACTTTATTAGTTTGTACATCAATAGCCACTACTGATGGTTCATTTAAAACAATTCCTTTACCTGTAACATATATAAGAACATTAGCTGTCCCTAAGTCGATGCCAATATCTTTTGCCATCATTGTTCCTCCTGATTATTATCTTTCATTGTTTATAGTTTGTTCAATTTTATCTAAGTTAATTTTGCTGTTATCTTCAACATTAATACGTCTTACTTTTGCACCTAATTTTCTTAATTTATTATGAAAATCATAATATCCACGATCTAAGTATTTAAGATTTCTTACTTGTGTAATGCCATCCGCAACTAAACCAGCTAAAACTAAAGCTGCTCCTGCACGCAGATCTGTCGCCGCAACTTCTGCTCCACTAAAATCTGTGGGACCTTCTAAGACAGCACTGCGACCATGTATTTTGTATTTTGCATTCATACGACGCAACTCTTCTAAATGCATAAAACGATTTTCGAATACATTTTCTGTTAGCATGCTAATTCCATTAGCTGCTAATTGCAAAACACTCATTTGTGGTTGCATATCTGTTGGAAAACCTGGATATGGTAAGGTTTCAACGTTAGTTGGTTTTAAATTTTCAGGACCTATAACTCTAATCCCTTCAGGTTTAATATCTACCATTGCACCCATTTCTTTAAGCTTAGCAATTAAAGGCAAATTATAAGCGGCATCAGCAGCTTTAACTAAAACATCTCCATTAGTCAAAGCTGCAGCTACCATAAATGTACCTGCTTCAATTCGATCTTGTAAAACATTATGTTCAGTTCCACTTAAACTAGTTACACCCTTAATGGATAAAGTATTAGTACCAGCACCAGTAATATTAGCACCCATTGCATTTAGAAAATCAGCTAAATCTACAATTTCTGGTTCCATTGCAACGTTTCTAACCGTAGTAACACCTTTAGCTAGAGTGGCTGCCATCATAATATTTTGAGTAGCTCCTACACTTGGAAAATCTAAGTAGATGTTGCTACCCTTTAAACCATCATCAGCAAAAGCCTCTACATAACCATCATGTTGTTCAATTGTTGCACCCATTGCTTCAAATCCCTTAAGATGTAAGTCAATCGGTCTAGAGCCAATTGCACATCCACCAGGTAAAGCAATTTTTGCATGACCCATTCTAGCCAATAGCGGACCCATTACAACAATTGAAGCACGCATTTTAGCGACATATTCAAAAGGAGCTTCCGTTGAGATATTGTTTGAAGCATTCAAAGTCATTGAATTATTATCAACATCAAAATCGACATCAATATTTAAAAACTTCAGTACCAAGCGCATAGTATAAACATCAGATAGTCGCGGTACATTATTCAAATGCACTAAATTATCTTCAGCAAGTATTGATGCAGCCATTATTGGTAAAACCGCATTTTTAGAACCTTCAATGTTTACACTTCCGTGCAGGCGATTACCGCCCTCAACAATTATCTTTTCCAATGGTAGACCTCCTATAATAAATACACCTCAAAATTGACTAAATAAATCGTGAATCTCATAAAGTAAAGTTATAAAAAGAGAAGCACATAAGTAACCTAAAGCTACTGATAAAACAACAACTAATGTTTGAAATTGTTGTTTATGCATTCTTAAAAATCTTTCTAAGTGCAAATCTACAATACACCAAAACGAAATAAAGATAAAAAATAAATAACATACAATATTCAAGATTATTTTTAAGTTAGAATAAAGCATAAAATACCTCTTTAATAACCTATACTATAACACAAAATGGCCTTTTTGTCTGTTATGTAAAATGAAAAAACTTCCGTAACAAATACGGAAGCTTTTTATTAATGTTTAGAAATATTGATTCGATTAATAGCTCTTTGTAAGGCTATCTGACTACGTTTCAAAGTAGCATCATCATGTTTTTGACGTGCTTCTTCAATTCGACGTTGAGCTCTTTCACGTGCTTCTTTAGCACGTTCAACATCAATATCCCCTTGTTTTTCGGCACTATCAGCAATAATTGATAGGTTGTTATTAGAAAACTCAATAAAACCACCATTAACGGCAATTTCATCAGTTTTTTCACCATATTCAACTTTTGCAATGTCGACTTCTAGAGAAGCAATAACCGGAACGTGATTAGGCATGATTCCTAATTGACCACTTTTAGTTTTTACAACAACTAAATCGGCAGATTCACGTTCATATACCTTACCATCAGGAGTAACGATACTAACGGTTAAAACTGAACTGTTATCAGCCAATCAGAACCCCCCTTAGTTGTTTGCAGCTTGCTTCATTTTTTTAGCATTTTCTACAACATCCTCAATAGGACCACAGTTTCTAAATGCATCTTCTGGAAGATCATCATACTTACCTTCTAGAATAGCTTTAAATCCAGCAACAGTTTGATCAACTGGAACATATTTACCAGGTAAACCAGTAAATTGTTCAGCAACACTGAAACTTTGTGATAGGAAGAATTGAATACGACGAGCACGACCTACGACAGTCTTTTCTTCGTCTGACAATTCATCCATACCTAAAATAGAAATGATATCTTGTAATTCACGATATCTTTGTAGTTCTTGTTGAACAGCTGTAGCAACTTTGTAATGTTCTTCACCAACAATTGAAGGATCAAGTGCAGATGAAGTAGATGCTAATGGATCAACCGCTGGATAGATACCTTGTTGTGTTAAGGAACGTTCCAAGTTAGTAGTTGCATCCAAGTGAGCAAATGTAGTTGCAGGAGCAGGGTCGGTATAGTCATCGGCTGGAACGTAAACTGCTTGAATAGATGTAATAGCACCCTTCTTAGTAGAAGTAATACGTTCTTGCAATTGACCCATTTCAGTAGCCAATGTTGGTTGATAACCAACGGCTGATGGAATACGACCTAGCAAGGCTGAAACTTCTGAACCAGCTTGAGTAAATCTGAAAATGTTATCAATAAATAATAGCACATCAGTACCCACTTCATCACGGAAGTATTCAGCAAGAGTCAAACCAGTTAAGGCAACACGCATACGTGCACCAGGTGGCTCGTTCATTTGACCATATACCATGGCAGTTTTTTCAAGAACACCTGACTCTTTCATTTCAAAGTACATATCGTTACCTTCACGAGTACGTTCACCAACACCGGTGAAGACTGAGATACCGTTATGACCTTGAGCAATATTATGGATTAATTCTTGAATTAAAACAGTTTTACCAACTCCGGCACCACCGAATAGTCCAACTTTACCACCACGAATGTATGGTGCTAATAAATCAATTACCTTAATACCTGTTTCAAGGATTTCAGCAGATGGGTTCAATTCATCATATTCTGGAGCATCTCTATGAATTGGCCAACGTTCTGCATCTTTATCAAATTCTGGGCCACCATCAATTGTTTCACCAAGAACGTTAAATACACGACCTAAAGTATCATCACCAACCGGTACTGAAATAGGAGATTCGGTGTTTTCAACTTCCATACCACGACGTAAACCATCAGTTCCGTCCATAGCAATTGTTCTAACAACACCGTCACCTAATTCAATAGCAACTTCGGTAATTAAATCTTCATTTTCACTTTTCTTAACTTTAAGAGCAGTGTTAATATCAGGTAATTTAACGTCCGTTGGGAATTCAACGTCAACGACTGGTCCAATAACTTGTACAATTTTACCAGTACTCATTTTCGTTAATTCCTCCCATCATATTAGTGCTTCAAAGCTTCTTGACCACCAACAATTTCAGTAATTTCGGTAGTAATAGCTGCTTGACGAGCACGATTGTATCGTAATTCCAATGATGATATTAAATCATTAGCGTTATCTGAAGCAGACTTCATAGCAGAAGAACTTGAAGAATGTTCAGCAGTTTTAGCATCCAAGATAGCTCCAAATACTAAACTTTCAGCATATTGAGGCAACACTACGTCTAAAACAGCTGATTCATCAGGTTCAATGTCATATTCAGCATTAATTTCAGCTGGTTTAATATCATTGCTTGCGTCTTCTTTAAACGCTTCACTATCCATTGGCAACATTTTTTCTGCCCTAAATGTTGAAGATACTCGATTGACAAAATGGGTATAACAAACATAAAGCTTGTTAAATACACCATCATCATACATAGAAGTTACTGTTTTAACGATTTCTTGTATTTCCTTAAAAGTAGGTACATCAGATACGTCATTATATTCATAAGCAACATTTACGCCGCGTTTTTTATAAAAATCAGCACCATTACCACCTACAGCAAGAACAATATAGTCATCTTCGTTAGGAGTATGTTCTTTTATGAAATTATTTGTCTCACGAATAACATTACTATTATAACTTCCAACCATTCCACGATCAGAAGTAACAACTAGATATGCGGTCTTCCCATTTTTTTGGGAGTTTGCATTACTTGAGGAATTTAAACTATCTAACAAATGAGACTGAGCTAAATGCATTACAACAGCTTTAACACGAGAAACATATTCCTCATAAGCAACTGAATGCTTTTGAATCTGATTCAACTTAGCAGTTGAAACCATTTGCATCGCAGTCGTAATTTGACGTGTATTCTTAGTTGATGCAATACGATGTTTAACATCATTAATAGATTCAGCCATTAGTTCTCACCATCCTTCAAGCTAGTTATTTTTTTGTTCTTTTTCAGTTGACTTACTTGGTTGAAAAGTTTGTTCAAATGCATGAACAGCTTCATCCATCTTATCAGTATCAGGCAATTTACCAGTACTTACGATTTGATCTAATAGGTCTCTATGAGAACCATCAAAGAATGCAAATAGTTCACTTTGGTAACGTGCAATATCGTCAATTGAAACTTTATCTAAGTATCCATGTGTTAAGCAATACAAGATAAGAACTTGTTTTTCAACTGGTAGTGGTGAGTGTAGTGGTTGTTTTAATACTTCCACAGTACGAGCACCACGGTTTAATTTAGCTTGAGTAGCTTCATCTAAATCTGAACCAAATTGTGCGAAGGCTTCTAGTTCATGGTATGAAGCTAAATCAAGTCTTAATGTACCAGCAACTTGCTTCATAGCTTTAATTTGCGCATCTCCACCAACACGAGATACAGAAGTACCCGCATCAACGGCTGGACGAGTTCCTGAATAGAACATGTCTGAATTCAAGAAGATTTGTCCATCAGTAATGGAAATAACGTTAGTTGGAATATAAGCAGAAACGTCACCAGCTTGTGTTTCAACAATTGGTAAAGCAGTCATGGAACCGCCACCCAATTTGTCTGACAATTTGGCAGCACGTTCAAGCAAACGTGAATGAGTATAGAAAATATCACCAGGATATGCTTCACGACCAGGTGGTCTACGAAGAATAAGTGATAATTCACGGTAAGCATTAGCTTGTTTTGTTAAATCATCATAAACGATTAAAACATGCTTACCTTTATTCATAAAGTATTCACCCATAGCAGCACCAGCATATGGAGCGATGTATAACAATGGAGCAGGTTCAGAAGGACCAGCTGACAATACGATTGTGTAATCCATTGCACCATATTTTTCTAATGTTGAAACTTGTGAACGTACAGTTGAATCTTTTTGACCAATAGCAACATAAATACAAATCATGTCTTGATTTTTTTGATTCAAAATAGTATCTACGGCAATTGAAGTCTTACCAGTTTTTCTGTCACCAATGATTAACTCACGTTGTCCACGACCGATTGGAACTAATGAGTCAATCGCTTTAATACCTGTTTGTAATGGTTCAGAAACACTTTGTCTGTCCATGATACCTGGAGCCTTTTTTTCAATTGGTTGAGTGCTTGATGTTGAAATATCACCCTTACCATCAATAGGTTGTCCTAAGGCATTGATAGTTCTACCAACCATAGCATCGCCCACAGGAACTTCCATGATTTTACCGGTACGTTTTACAGTATCGCCTTCACGGATTCCGTCAAAATCACCTAAAACAACAATACCAACATCGTTGCTTTCAAGGTTTTGAGCCATACCAAAGACGCCATTATCAAATTCAAGTAATTCGCCAGACAAGGCATTATCTAACCCATGAGCACGAGCAACACCATCACCAACATAAGTAACAGTACCTGTTTCTTCAACAGATAACTCGTCTTTATAACCAGCTAATTGTTGCTTGATTAGAGCACTGATTTCCTCAGCTTTAATGCTCATAAAAGTTTCACCTCTTTGATAGAATATTGTTAATTCAATAGAAGTTTCTTGATATTAGATATCTTTGTCTTAACGCTTCCATCAAAAATAACATTTGATGATTTAACTACTAAACCACCAATTATGCTTTGATCTACTTTGCAGTTAAAAATAACTTTATCAGCTCCTACACGTTGTGCAAAAGTATTTGAAAGATTATTTTTTTGGTCATCAGTTAATGGAACTGCACTAATAACGCTAGCGTGTACAATATTATTTGCCTTGTCATATAAAGCTTCAAAATTGTCTACAATTAACTTTAATGCATCCATCTTGCCTGCGCCAACTAATACTTTAAGTAAATTCTTGATGTATTTAGAATCTGCATTATCAATCAAAGGATTAATTAATTCTTGTTTCTTGTTTTCTGGAAAACTAACGTCAGCCAAAACTTTAGATAAGTTAGCATTATCATTAAAGATTTGTTCAATCTGTTTTAATTCTGCATAACCTGAGTCAAGTTGGCCGTCAGCTTTTAACACTTCAAAAAGTGCTTTTGAATAACGCTTTGCGAATGTGATTTTATCTAGCATTTTGCTTCCCCAACCCTTCAATATAAGAATCAATCAATGCTTTTTGGTCGTCAGCTTTCAATTCTTTTTGAATGATCTTAGAAGCAATTTCAATAGACAAATTTGCCACATCATCTTTGGTGTTTGCTAAAGCATCTTTACGTTCTTGTTCAATTTCTTTTTGAGCAGAATTCTTAATGCTTTGCGCATCAGTTCTTGCAGAGTTTACAATTTGTTCACCTTGTTGCTTAGCTGTATCTTTAGCACGGTTAACAATTGCAGATGCATCATCTTGTGATTTAGACAATGCTTCTTCGCGTTGTGCAGCTAATTTTTCAGCTTCTTGACGTGACTTTTCTGCAGAATTAATATCATTGGCAATTTTATTAGCACGTTTATCCATCATTTCACTCAACGGACCCCAAGCAAAATGCTTGATTAATCCCATCAAGATAATAAAACAAAACGCTGTGAATAAAAGGTTACCAGTGTAAAGTCCTTCTGTTAATACAAATGGACTACCAAATAACAAATGTGAAAACATCTATCGACACCTCCTTCTATTTGTTATTTTAAAGTTAAATTACTTGTTCATTACAAGTAAGGCAATAACAAAGGCAATGATAGGCATAGCTTCAACTAAACCAACACCAATAAACATGTTAGTTCTTAATTCACCAGATAATTCAGGTTGTCTAGCCATACCTTCTAGCATCTTAGAAATAACGATACCATCACCGATACCACCACCGATAGCGGCACCAGCCATAGCGATTCCAGCAGCAATTGCTCCCATAATTAAAATCCTCCTTAGTTATAAATAATCTATTCCTCAACTTCTATTTTTTGAGAAATATATACAGATGTTAAGGTTACAAATACAAAGGCTTGAATACTACCTAGAAAGACTGAAAAGCCTTGCCAGATTAATGTTAAAGGAACAGCAATAACCATGGTAATTGGTCCATGAGAAAATGCAAAATTCATAATAACACTAAGTAGCATTTCACCAGCAAAAATATTACCAAACAAACGTAACCCTAAAGTTAGGAAGTTGGTAAATTCTTCGAAAATACTAAGTGGTAACCATACCTTAAATGGTTTTAGATAAGTGTTACTAAAGTAACCCTTAAAACCAAATTTTGATACTCCCGCAAAGTGAGCCAACATTAATGTCATTAAGGCTAAAGTCATAGTGACAATTGGATCAGCAGTTGGACTCTTTACGTAAGAGACATCGTTATAAGTCAATTGGATAAACAATCCTAATTGGTTGGAAATAAGGATGAAGAAAAATAGCACAAATGCATACAAACTAAATGCTCGAGAAGTGTCCTTATCAAGCGAACCCTTGACGATATTATTTGTAAAATCAGCCATCATTTCTAAAGCATTCTGTTTTCCAGTAGGTACTAATCGTAATTTTCTAGATAAAAAGAACATTAATAAAAATACAACTACCGAAGTAACAAAAACCGAAATCATATTACCAACATTGAAGGTTAATCCAAAAAGCTTAAAAGTGGAAACTGGATCGTTCACAGACTATCACCCCTTTTCGTAACCCCAGTCACTTTACAAAAATGCAAAGCATTAATGGCGTATTTTAATATAAAATACATTGAAATATTACCACCATTCAAAATTAAATTCAAAAGAAAATTAATAAACTTTTAAAAATAAGTTACAAATTTGACAAAAAGATAGACAATATTTCTTATATGTAACATACACCATTATAAACTTTTTTGTAATAGTTAATTTAAAATTAATCTAAATTTTTTTATTTTGTACCAAATAAACGATCACCAGCATCACCTAGTCCTGGTACTATATAACCATTTTCTAGTTTTTCGTCAAGGGCTGCCGAGTAAACATCAATATTTGGATGAGCTGTTCTTAGTGCTTCAACTCCTTCAGGAGCAGCTACTAAACAAACAAATTTAATATTTTCTTCAGCTACCCCACGTTTTACTAAAGCATCCATTGCCATAATAGCTGATCCACCAGTAGCTAACATTGGATCAACAACAAAAATTTGACGTTTTTCGATATCACTAGGTAACTTAACAAAATATTCATGTGGTTGAAAAGTTTCTTCATCACGATACATTCCAATGTGTCCAACCTTAGCTGCTGGAATCAAATCTAAGATTCCATCTACCATCCCAATTCCAGCACGAAGTATTGGTACAATTGCAACTTTTTTACCAGATAGACATTTAGAATGAGCTGTTCCCATTGGAGTTTCGATATCAATATCTTCTAATGGCATATCTCTAGAAACTTCAAAAGCTAATAATGTAGAAATTTCGTTCACAACTTCACGAAATTCTCTAGTTCCACAATTTTTATCTCTTATAATTGTTAGTTTGTGTTGAATCAACGGATGATTCATAACTTGGAATTTACCCAAATCAAACACTCCCACTATATTTTTATTTTGCTAAAGGATGTTCATCAGTTAATTTTCGAACATCTTTTTTTATTTTTTCAATAACTTGTTCATTATCATAATTTTCAATAACATCAATAATTAATTCTGCAACTTTGCGAGAATCATTTTCATCAAATCCACGAGATGTAATAGCTGGTGTACCTAATCGCAATCCACTTGTAACAAATGGACTACGTTGTTCATTAGGAATAGCTTCTTTATTAGTAGTAATCATAACTGTATCTAATAAGTTTTGTACTTCTTTACCACTTAAACCTGTATCAGTTAAATCTAATACCATTAAATGATTATCAGTTCCACCAGAAACTACTTTAATGTGTTTAGAGTTTTTAAATTCTTCCGCCATTGCTTGAGCGTTCTTAATAACTTGTTCACAATATGCCTTAAATTCTGGTTGTAAGTCTTCAAAAAAACAAGCAGCTTTAGCAGCAACAACATGTTCCAAAGGTCCACCTTGTGTTCCAGGGAATAAAGCAGAATTAATTTGTTTAGCATATTTTTCTTGAGATAGAATCATTCCACCACGAGGTCCACGTAATGTTTTATGAGTAGTTGTTGTAACTACATCAGCAATGCCAATTGGACTTGGATGTAATCCAGTTGCTACTAAACCGGCAATATGCGCCATATCAACCATTAGATAAGCGCCTACTTCATCAGCAATTGCTCTAAATTGATGCCAATCAATAGTTCTACTATAAGCTGATGCACCAGCAACAATTAGTTGAGGTTTAACATCTTTAGCAATTTTTAGTATTTCATCATAATTTAAATGTTCTGTATCTGGATCTAGTCCATAAGAATATGATTTATAAATTTTACCTGAAAAGTTAACTTTGGCACCATGAGTTAGATGGCCACCAGCATTTAAATTCATTCCTAAGATTGTGTCGCCTGGTTTCAAGAAAGCCGCATATGCAGCTTGATTAGCTTGTGAACCAGAATGTGGTTGAACGTTTACAAATTCAGCACCAAACAGTTTTTTAGCACGTTCAATAGCCAAACTTTCAGAAACATCAATGAATTCACAACCACCATAATATCTACGTTTAGGGTATCCTTCTGCATATTTATTAGTTAATACTGAACCTTGAGCTGCCATAACTGCATTTGATGCAACATTCTCAGAAGCAATCAATTCGATTGTATGTTCTTGACGTTTTTCTTCATTATTAATTGCATTCCATAATTCTGGATCTTTTTGTTTGTAATCATAATTCATGATAAAGACAACTCCTTAGGTTTTATTAAATTATAGTTAACTTTACTTTGTAAAATGTGTCTGTCCAGCAGACTTGTTTAAACGATTCATATAAGCTTCACCGATACCTTTAGCATCAAATGATTGAGTTAGTATCGATTTTACTGAAGATTCATCATCAAAATGACGTAATCCAGCAAATAATAAATGACTAGCTGAATTAACATCTTGGCCTAAACTAAAAGTTTCTACATTTTCTGGAATTTTAAATTCAGAGATTCTTTGATCTGTAGCCATCATTCCAACTGGACCAGCTTGATGACTAGCCCAATTCAATGCATCTAACCAATCACTTTCTTGGTCAATAATATAAACTTGTGCATTTGGTGCATAATGTTTATATTTCATTCCTGGCGCCTTAGGGACTTCATCTTTAGCAACTTTATGGTGCTCATCAATTACTGGTCCAATTATTTTAGAAATATCTTCTGCAGTTACTGCACCTGGTCTTAAAATAGCTGGCGTATCTGTCGACATATCTAAAACAGTTGATTCTACCCCAAATTTAGAAGTTCCATCGTCTAAGATACCGGCAATTTTACCTTTTAAATCGTGATAAACATGTTGAGCAGTGGTAGGACTAGGCTTACCAGATGTATTAGCTGAAGGGCCTACAATTGGTACTCCTGCTTCACGAATCAATCCTAATGTCACTTTGTTATTAGGATTTCTAAAAGCTGCCGTATCCAGTCCACCAGTTACTGCTTTTGATAAACTTCCCGATTTTAACTTAAAAATAATTGTTAAAGGACCAGGCCAAAAAGTACTAATTAATTTTTTAGCTTCAACTGATAATGGTTGTGCGTATTTTTCAACCATCTTAATACTATCTACATGCACTATTAATGGGTTATCACTAGGACGCCCTTTAGCCGCATAAACACTCTTTACCGCTGCTTCATTCGTGGCATCCGCACCTAATCCATATACTGTTTCAGTAGGAAAAGAAACTAAATCACCATTTTGAATATCTTTAGCAGCTTGTGGTAAATCGTTAACTGTATAAATCTTTGTATCCAAAAACTATCACATTCCTTAATCTTGAATTTTCACCATTCTTGGATGATTAGCTAAATCTTGCTTAGTTTCAATCTTAGATAATGGGCTATGTTGTTTAAAAATGTCAACGACCGCATCTTCTTGCTTGAAACCAATCTCTAAATATAAAGTAGCATCTTGTTTAGAAACATCACCCCTTTCAAGTGAGATGCGTTGATATAACTCCAAGCCATTATTTTTAGCAAACAAAGCTGTGTATGGTTCGTATTTTAACACACTTTTATCCATATATGGGGTTTCATCATTCGAAATATACGGAGGATTAGAAACAATAATGTCAAATTCACCATTAATGTTTGTGAATAAGTCACTATGTCTAAAGTTAATATCTACATTATTATCGTGAGCATTTTTTTTAGCTACATTCAAAGCTGGTTCAGAAATATCACTAGCCCAAACTTGCCATTTGGAACGTTGTTGCTTTAAAGCAATCGCAATTGCTCCACTACCAGTACCAACATCTAGCACATTTAAAGGTTCATTAGAATTATCATTTAAAATCCAATCCACTAGTTCCTCAGTTTCCGGTCTAGGAATTAATACATTTGAATCAACTGATAACTCATTCCCATAAAAATGTGCTTTACCAATAATATATTGAGCTGGTTCACCGTTTATAAAACGTTGCACATCTGATTGAAACTGAAGTAACTGATTATCTGGCATTACATCACGATAATGCATTAAAAGATGTACATCATTCCAATTCAAACGCTCCATCATTAAATATTTAGCTGTATCGGTTGGTAAATTTTGTGCCTTTATGCACAAAGAAGCCCTTTTTTGGGCTTCAAAGTATGTTAACTTATTCATTTTTAAGTTGCTCCAACTTTTTAGCTTGGTCAGAAACAATTAAAGCATCAATAATTGTATCTAGTTCACCATTCATAACTTTATCTAACTTGTTCAAAGTCAAACCAATTCGATGATCAGTAACACGGTTTTGTGGATAGTTATAAGTTCTGATTCGTTCAGAACGATCACCAGTTCCTACAGCTGACTTACGTTCAGCATTATATTCACTTTCTTCTTTTTGTTGGTAATAATCATATACACGTGACTTCAAAACTTGCATCGCTTTCATACGGTTTTGTTGTTGTGAACGTTCATCTTGCATTGCAACTACAATTCCGGTAGGTAAATGAGTCATACGTACCGCAGAAGAAGTCTTATTAACATGTTGTCCACCGGCTCCAGATGCACGGTATACATCGGTTTTAATATCCTTAGGGTCAATGTCAATATCAACATCTTCAGCTTCAGGCATTACCCCAACCGTAGCTGTTGATGTATGAATACGACCAGCTGATTCAGTAGCTGGAACTCGTTGTACACGATGAGCACCATTTTCAAATTTTAGCTTAGAGTAGACCTTGTCACCAGTAATCATAATGGCAATTTCCTTAAATCCACCAACTTCAGTATCGCTTTCATCAATAATTTGAGTTTTCCAACCTTGACTTTCAGCGTAACGAGTATACATATTGTACAAATCAGCAGCAAATAAACTACCTTCATCTCCACCAGCAGCACCGTGAATTTCCATAATGATGTTTTTATCATCGTTAGGGTCTTTAGGTAGCAACATAATTTTAATTTTTTCTTCTAAATCAGCTTTTTCAGTTTCTAAAGTGCTAATTTCATCTTTTACCATGGATTCCATTTCTGAATCCAATTTTTCTTCTAGCATTTCTTTATTGTCGTCTAATTGTGAAGTAACATCTTTATATTTATTATAAGCTGCTACTACATCACGTAAACTACCTTCTTCTTTAGACAATTTCATGAATCTTTTAGTGTCCGCAATAACTTCTGGATCACTAATTAATTCATTTAATTCGTCATAGCGGTCAACTACTGATTGTAATTTTTCAAAAATTTCATCCATAATTAGTTAATCTCCTTATTTATTTAATGAATCAAAATCTGGGTTAAAGTAATGTTTACGACAAACTGGATAATAGGATTCGTTCCCACCTACTTGAATTTGTTCACCTTCATAAACTGGGGCATTATCATGAAAACGTAAATTCATAATCGCTTTATGCCCGCAGAACCAACAAATTGTTTTCATTTCTTCAATTTTATCAGCGTATAGCAATAAATATTTTGAACCTTCAAATAAATTATTTTGAAAATCATTTTTTAAACCAAAAGCCATTACTGGAATATTAAGTTTATCCACAATTTGAGCTAATTCTAAAACATTTTTTTTACTCAAAAATTGTGCTTCATCTACTAAAACACAACTTGCTTCAGGGTCTAATTTCTGAACCAATTCAAAACAATTATCGTGTTCACCGATTGAATGTGCCTTTCTGCTAAGCCCAACTCGAGAAGCTACTACGTTATGTTCTTCTCTAGTATCTAAAGCACTAGTCATAATAACGACTGATTTACCTTGTTCTTCATAATTGTGAGCAACTTTAATGATTTCAATTGTCTTACCACTGTTCATTGCTCCGTAACGATAAAATAGCTGAGCCATCTAAAAACTCACTTTCTTCATTTAATTTTCATACTCTATTATAGCGAATTTAATGGACAATTTCGATAGTGGTTTAAACATTCAGCATTTCAATTAAACTTATCTATTAAATTATTCATTTATAATGTTATTTAAAGATATATCCAATGAAAGTATGGTAAAATTTTCTATTATAATTATCGTAAATAAAGGGAGTCTTTTCAAATGTCAATTCGCAGTGGTATTGCAAGCTTCGCCGGTAAGTCTTCTTACTGGTTCTTACACACATTTTTACATGGTGGAAGTTCTCTGCCTGGTAAAATAACTACCAAAATTGATCCAAATATTCTATCACATTTAGGCAAAAATTATGATGTCATTGTTATAACTGGTACCAATGGTAAAACCCTAACAACCGCATTAACCGTACAAGTTTTAAAACAAAAATATTCTAACATTTTAACTAATCCATCCGGATCGAATATGGAACAAGGATTAGTAACCACCTTTTTAAAAGCCAAAAACCCTAAAACCGGTCGCAATTTAGCTGTTTTAGAAGTTGATGAAGCCAATGTTATTAAATTAACAAAATACATCAAACCAATTGCATTTGTGTTCACTAATATTTTTCGTGATCAAATGGATCGATATGGAGAAATTTATACTACTTATCAAAAAATTATTGATGGAGTTAAATTAGCACCTAAGGCCACTATTATTGCTAATGGAGATGCAGCTATTTTTAACTCAGTAGATTTGCCAAATCCTAAATTATTCTATGGTTTTCAAAATGGTGATGATGCACAAGATATTAAAGCTAAACCTAATACTGATGGCGTATTGTGTCCAAATTGTCAAAACATTGTTCACTACCGTTATATTATTTATGCTAATTTAGGTAAATATTTCTGTCCTAATTGTGGATTTGAACGTCCTAAATTAGACTTTGCTTTAAGTAAAATTAATACTTTAACACCTGAATCATCTACCTTTGAAATTGATAATCAAAAAATCAAAATTGGCATTGGTGGAGTTTACAATATTTATAATGCCCTAGCAGCATATTCAGCAGGTAAATTTTTAGGTATTGAAAGTAATAAAATTGCCCAAGCATTCACTAGTAACGAACGTGTCTTTGGACGTCAAGAAAAAATCAATGTTGAGGGTAAAGACGTTACGCTAATCTTAGTTAAAAATCCTGTTGGTCTTAATCAAGTTATTGATATGATTTCTTCAGATAAAGATGCATTCTCATTCATCGGATTACTAAATGCTAACTATGCTGACGGAATTGATACTAGTTGGATTTGGGACGGTGATTTTGAACGTTTACCACAAATGAACATTAAAAAATATATTACTGGTGGAGAGCGCTACAAAGATATTACTTTCCGTTTGAAGGTCGCTGGTGCTCCAGAAGAACTTCATGAAGTTGAACCTAACTTAGATAAAGTGGTTGAAAAGATTAAAACTGTTCCTACCGATAAGGTATACATTCTAGCAACTTATACTGCAATGCTAAAATTACGCAGCATTTTTGCTAACAAAGGTTACATTAAAGGAGGCATGGAATAATGGACATGCAATATGAACTAAATGTTGCGCACTTATATGGTGATTTAATGAACACTTACGGTGATTTGGGCAATATCCTAGTTTTAAAATATTATGCTCAACAAATGGGTGTAAAAATCAATTCAAAAGTAGTTAGTTTAGATGAAGACTTTAAAGCTGAAGATTATGATATTGCCGTTTTTGGTGGTGGTCAAGATTTTGAACAAGTCATTGTTTCCAAAGATATTCAAACTAAAAAAGATGAATTAATTAAATATATTGAAAATGATGGTTGTCTATTAGCCATTTGTGGCGGATTTCAATTATTAGGTCATTATTATATCGACGCTAAAGGTGATAAAATTCCCGGAATTGGTGCTTTAGACCACTATACTGAACCACAAGACAATAATCGTTTTATTGGTAACATTTTAATTAAAAATCCTGAAAATGGCGAGGAATATCACGGATTTGAAAACCATCAAGGTGTTACTCATTTAGGAAAAGATGAAAAGCCGCTTGGTATGGTTGAAAAAGGATATGGAAATAATGGTCAAGATCATACCGAAGGTGCAGTTTACAAAAACGTCTACTGCACCTATTTCCACGGACCTATTTTAGCGAGAAATGGTAATTTAGCTAAAAATATTTTAATGGCTGCCTTAAAACGTAAATATCCTGACCAAGATTTAAGTAAAGCTGCTAGTTTGAAAGTCCCAGCTTCATATTAAAAAGAGTGCGTTTAAAACGCACTCTTTTTATTTTTTAATCATTTAAAAAACTATCAATAATTTTTTCACGACATTGCATATATTTTTCATTTGGTGCTTTTGGATGAATTCGATTAGACAAGAATATAAAGGCTTGTTTAGTTTTAGGCTTAATAACAATAAAAGTTCCAGTATAACCCCCCTGCCAAATGTAAGTTTCACCACGTTTATTTTTACCAATAGCCCAACCAAAACTGCGACCTAAGTTTCCACTGACGGTTTGATCTTCAAATAATTCATCTACTAAATTTGGTGAAATAATTCCATTGTTTTTAGGATCAATCAACCAATTAACGTACTTTATTAAATCTGACAAACTACTAAATAATCCTGCTGAACCACAATCATATTTTAAAATATTAGCTTTAGGATCATCAACGACTCCTTGTAACATACCACGATTGGTTGTGACTTCAGTAGGCACACATTTATTTTTGTCTAAGGGATTAAATGAACTATTCAACATCCCTAATGGTCGCAAAACTCGTTCTTCAATTAATCTTTGAATCGGTGTACCTGTAATTTTTTTAGCAATTAAACCTAAAAAAATAAAATTAGTATCACTGTAATTCATTTTGCGGTTAATATCATCACTAATATGTAGGTTTAATAGCGCTTTAATTAAATCATCATGATTTAATTGGTTACGATTTTTAATATAACCATCAATGCCAGAAGTATGAGTAAGCAAATTTCGAATCGTTACTAATGGATATTTCCAAGCGGGAAGGTATAGACTGATTGAATCATCAACATTTAAGCGCCCTTGCTCTGCTAACTGTAGAATAACCGGCACTGTTCCTATGACTTTAGTTAAAGAAGCTAGGTCATAAATTTGATTATCATCCAGTAATGGTTTTGTTTCTGGAAGCCATTGCTTATCGCCTACAACACCAGTTTTCAGTTCTGTACCGTTTATTAAAGCATATGTAACTCCTGGTACAATTTTATTTTCCACCAAATCATTAATTAATGCTAATGTATGTGTAAATTTCATCTTTTCATCACCTTATATTCATTTTAAGTTAAGTATAATAAAAAAAGCAATCTTTTTTGTACCGCCTTAAAAAAGTTAGACATAATATCTAATTTTTTAAGGCGGTTTTTTTATGTCAAAATATTCAACT